>DQVB01000333.1 GCA_015661985.1 Planctomycetota bacterium
ATGTTGACCACCAGATTCATGATGGCCACCACGGCGTACAGGACGCCCACACTCTGGTTGTATCGGGCCTCGAAATAGTCCGACGTGGTCACGGCCCGCATGCGGCGGAAGAGAGGGGCGATCACCCAGTAAAGGGGTGTGGAGAAAATCCACAGCAGCTGGTACCAGATTCCCGAGGCCCCGACCCGGTATGTCTGCGCGGAGACGCTCACCGCCTGGTCGGAATGGGTTCCCGTGCCGAAATTGAAAAAGATCATCATCCAGCTGCCGAACTTGCGGTCGCTGATGAAGAAGCTGGTCGAATCCTTCACTTTGCGCACCGCCCAAGTGCCGAGGACGGTGATGCCCACCAGGTAGACGATGATTACCAGCCAATCGACATAGGTGACGCCCAGATAGGTGACGGCCAACATGGCATCCTCCTGCGCAGCACGGGTCTCGGTGGAGTGTCGACGAGGGTACCGCCGGAAGCGCTGGCCGTCAAGAAACTTCCGCCGGGGACGGCGCGCGTGTTGACACCGTTTGTGCGATGGGTTACGTTCCACCCCCGGCGAGTCCAGCGGCGGTCTTCTTCTCCGCTGCGGTCGTTCCGTCTGCCCGGCGCTTTTCACCGAGCAAACGCAGACCAGGAAGCTCGCCCCCAACATGACGCTGTCCGCCGACACGGAAGCCTTTGAGGACAGGGGGGACGATGAACACATCTCGCGATCGGGTGATCAAGGCACTGACGCACCAACCGGTCGATCGTGCGCCACGGGACCTCTGGGTCCCCCGCCGCACGCAGCTCGTGCGAGGCGACGAGGTGACCGAAATAGTGCTGCGTTATCCGAACGACATGATGGAGCCGGAGTCGCTGTATCCGCGTGGCCGGCGTGCCAGCGGCCGTCGTTACGACGCCGGCTGCCACACCGACGCCTGGGGATGCACGTGGCGGGTCGCCCGGCGGGGGGAACGCGGGCAAGTGGTGGAGCATCCGCTGAAAGACCACGACGCCGTGGCGGCCTACGAACCCCCCTGGGAATTGCTGGACGGCGCCCATCTGAGCCGCGTCAATCGCCTTTGCGGGTCCACCAGCCAGTTTGTGTGGGTGCGCATCGCCACTTGGCCTTTCCACCGGCTACGTCTGCTCTGCGGGACCGAACCCGCAGTGCTCGGTCTGGCCGAAAGCGGGTCCATCCGTCAGCTGTTGGAGAAGGTCCACCGGTTCGCCTGCCAGGAGGTGGGGCTGTGGGCCGCCAGCGACGTGGACGGCGTGGCCTTCGGGGACGACTGGAGCATCCCGCAGGACCCATTGGCCGCACGGCCCCTCTGGTACGAAGTGTTCATGCCCTTGTATGAGCAGTACTGCCAGATCATCCGGGAGCATGACAAGTTTGCCTTTTTCGTAGGCCGAGGCCCCGTGGGGCCGACGCTGGTGGACCTGGCTCAGATCGGCGTGGATGCCGTCTATTGTCCCGCCAGCGGCCTGGACCTGGCGGACCTGGCTGGCCCCTTGCGCGGCAAGATCACCCTGTGGGGTGGTTTTGACGGCAGCCGGTCGCTGCGGGGCGGAAACCCCGACGAGGTCCGTGGCGCCGTGCGCGGGCTCCGCGAAGCCCTCGATTGCGGCAGAGGCGGATTGATCGCCCAATGCACATGGCAGCCCGACATCCCTTTTGCCAACCTCGCCGCACTTCTGGAAAGTTGGCTGGAACCGGTCCCCACGCGTACCGCCAAGCGCCTGCCCCGTCGCACAGAAAAGGCCGTCACGGCCACCCGCACGGGGAAATGCCGATAACAGCCAGTAGCCAACTGGCACCCCTACGGCACCGGGCCCCCGGCGGCGCGACCCTGCCGGACGCACTGCTCCGGTAACGCACGACGGAATCTGTCCCGATACAGGCCGATCCTGTCGAGCGGAATCGGACGAAACCCGATCTCCTTCCAGATCGCCCCGTCGCTCTTTAGCCGGAAGGTGCCCGGCTCCCGCTGTTCGATTCCCGGGTTCTGATCCACGACCACGTTTTGCCCCACGGCCGACCATCGCGCATTGCGGTGCAGGAACGTGCCGCAGCGGTACGCCATATTGCGGTAGATCCAATTGCGATCGTGGTTTTCGGACAGTTGAGCCAATTCCGGGTATCGCCGCAGGTAAAGCGCCTTATCGATGTCCGGCTGATCCAGGGCGCCGGCCACACGCGACTGCCATCGTGCCTGGCCCCAAGGCGAGAAGCTGATGGCCGCCCAGCAGTCGATGAACAGGTTGTTGTCCACGATGTTATCTTTGCCCCCGTGGATCTGCACACCGCCGAAGCCGATCCGTCCGGACGAGGCACGGTAGAAGACGTTGCCGTAGACCAACACGCCCGAGATGGCGTCGTCCAGGCGGATACCCGCTCGGCCCAGCGGCGGCTCTTCGGCAGGGTCCTCCCAGCCGCCTATGTGATGGAAGTAGTTGTACCGATACACGACACCCCGGTAGGTCGGGTTGCCGTACATGTCCACCGCGCCCTGGTCGTCCGATTCCAGCACCACGCGGAACACCTCGTTCAACTCGATCAGATGTTCGTTCCCGCCCACCCGGAAAGCGCTGGAGCGGATGTCGTGAACCAGGTTATGGGCCAAGCGGTTGCCCACGCCCCCCAGCCACACAGCCGGCGTGTAGGTGTGGTCGATCCGTGACAGGTCCCAGATGTGGCAGTTCTCAACTTGGTGGCGTGCCGGGGCGAGCGTCTTCCGATCACCGCCGTTGACCATCGTACCGCCGCGTCCCAGCGTGTGGATGTCGCAGGAGATGATCCCGTGCTGGCGGCCGCCGGAGATGATCACGCCGTCGCCGCCCAGGCAGCGCAGGGTGCACCCGGCCAGCCGGCAGTCTGTTCCTCCTTCGATCCGCACGCCATCGGCCTGGCCCAACTCCCACACGATCCCCTCGAAACGGACGTATGAGACGCCCCGCAGCTGGACAAAGACTTCGTGGAACCGCGACAACTCAACCCTTGCCCGGTCGGGATCGGCGGGTGGGTAGAAGTAGAGCACTCCGGTTCTGCGGTCGACGCACCATTCGCCAGGCATGTCGATTTCGCACAAGAGGTTCACCGCGTAGAAGGGCTGGCCGGCCCGGTATCCGTAACGATGGTAGGGTGGCTCGAGCACGATCCGACGCCGCTCGGGATCGACCGAGCGCACCTTCTCGTAGGAGTCGGCCCAGTTCCAGAACCAGTAGCCGTACAGCCACACTTCGGGTTCCTCGACCCAGCGGGCCGGCCGGTCACCTTGGTAATACAGGACACCGCGCCGCGAACCGGTGCGCCCGTGGCTTTCCACAGGTTCGTCCTCCGTCACGGCCGCCACCCGCACAAAGCCTGCGTTGGGCCAGCGAGCGCGAGGCATGGGCTGGCCGTCGAAAAACAGCTCCAGCACCGGATGGGTGCGGAAGCCCCGACCGCTGCCGAAGCCGCCCAAGACCAGCGGCTCGATTCGTTCCAACCCAGCGGCGCCAAGGTCCACTTGGTACACCTTCCCCCGGGCCGCTTCCGGAAGCCGGGCCAGCAGCTCGGGGTCCGTCACCCGCACGAAACCTTCCAACCGTACTCCGCCTGAAAACACCGGCCGCTCCGGCCCGGCGGCCCGGTAGACGATGGGCGAGTTGGCCGTCCCCGAGTCTTCTTCCGTCAGCACGAACGTCTGTCGCACGACGTACCGTCCGGGAGCGATCGAGATGGCCACGCCGCCCTTGGGCAAAGGCCCTTGTTGCTTGAGTCGTCGCACCGCGTCGCGTGCCCGCTCGAGCGTGGCGAAGGGCCGATCGGCCGTACCGGGCCCGTCGTCCGAGCCGCGGGGTGCGACATGGAAGACAACCGCCGCTTCGACTTCGGGCACGCGGACCGCTTGCGGATGCTCCGGCGAAACGGCCCCATGGGGTTCACCCCCCTTCAGTTCCGCCAACCGCTGCCGCGCCTCCCAGCGATGGTGATCCGGCGCATCTTCCATGGCGACGATCGCCGCGTACTCGCGCCGCGCCCCGTCGCGATCACCACGATCCAACATGGCCTGCGCGGCCGCAAACCGCGCCAGGCTTTCTGGCAAAGCGGCCTCCTGGGCCCAGCCCGATGCCGACACGGCCAAACCACAGAGCGCGGCCCCCATGGCCGGCCCCATCCGGCCCCAGCGCCGCACCGCTGCCTTCGCTGTACACCGCACCGCATCAACCTCCTCAGCTGAAAGTACCAGAGTCGACCCCACCCAGCGCCATGGCCGCTCTCCTGACCGTGCCACCACGTGCGATCGAAGTCCTGTGTTTCAGGCTCGGGCAGCCTCCAAGCGGCCGCCGGCGCCGATGGTCCCCATGTTCCCCTTCTGGTCGGCCGCCTACGCCCGAGCCAACCCGCCCGGCAGCACCAGGACAGCGGCGGCTGCCCCGGTAGCCCGCGTGAACTTCCGGCGAACAATACGATGGTTCATGGCAAGGACTCCCTCCGGTGCTCGGCGCCGAGATCCCCGACGCAAGCAGGGCGCGTCGGGCGCAGGGCCCCTGACACCATCCCGTCACACGGCCGGACGCCGCTCTCGCCGCTTCAGCTCGGCATGCCCGATTCTCCCCGGACATGCAGATCGGAAGCCTGTCCACGGAATTCTGTCTGGTGGCATATCGTATCTTCCCGTGCCCAACCTCCTGCTTGGGCACCGACGTTGCCGAAGTCCTCCTTCGGACGATCGCCCTCCGCTGGAGGCAAGATCCGGGCCAGGCTCGTCGCTCCCCGGCGCGAGGGCTTGCGCCCTGTCCGCATCCCCGGGCCGCCCGCGGGCACGCGAC
>DQVB01000212.1 GCA_015661985.1 Planctomycetota bacterium
CGCTGGCGTTCATGGCGAAGTTCCTCCGTGCGATCGATTGGTGGCGTCTGGAACCGCACCCGGAACTCGTCCATGGCAACTCGTCTCGGTTCTGTGCCGCGGTGCCCGGTCGGCAGTACGTGGTCTACCTGCGCTGGGGCGGCACGGCGTGGCTTGACCTGCGGCCGTCATTGGCCGAGCAAACGTTCGAGTTCCGATGGATCGACCTGGTCAACGGGAAGGTGCGCCGGACAGGCGAAGTGCAGGGCGGGGCCATCCGGCAATTCGGCCCGCCGGAAGACTACCCCGGTGTGACGCAGCATCGGGACTGGATCCTGCACGTCGTGCGGCAGTAATCGAGCGAGGGGTGGTCGTTCGCTCAAGCGCCATCGGCCCGCTGGAACGTCATGAACCGGCCGACAAGAGCCTCTACGAGACTACCCCTTCCAGATGATCCGCATCGACTGGGTGAAAAGCGACCGGAACAAGGACAGCTTACGCGCAAGGAGATCGAGTAGCTTTGGGAAAGCGAGCACTGGTTTCCGCAGCGCATCAGCGCCGACGAAAGCTGCACGCTGTCGGAAACCTATCGGCAGCTGTCTGACCGCGCATATGACTTCTGCTCCGATATCGTCCGCCCGGGCCGGGGGAAGAGGGAAGCGGCCAAAGCGGCACGGGACCGCCGCGATTGAAAGACTGGCCCGCGTGCTGGGCTCGGTCGCCCCGAAGGCGGAAGTCCAGGTCGTGTCCATTGCCCAGGACGATGACCGAATCGAAGGGAGCCGCATCGAGCGGGTGGTGCTGGAGGTTGAACCCGGGATCCTCGTCCCGTTGATCCTGCTCCATCCGCGCGAGCGGACCGCCGCGCCGCGCGACCGCCGAACGCCTGTCGTGGTGGCCGTGGCGCAGGCCGGGAAAAGCGGATTCCTCGGGCGGCGGGCCGGGTTGATCGCACGACTTTTGGCAGGCGGCGTTTCGGTCTGCCTCCCCGATCTGCGCGGGCTCGGTGAGACGAAGCCAGAGGGCTCGCGCGAGCGTTGGGGCGCGCTGACCGCTCAGGCGTCCACCGCACTGATGCTCGGCGACCCCCTCGTGGCGGCGCGACTTCGCGACCTGCGCGGCGTACTGGCCTATCTGCGCGGCCATGAAAACCTGGACACCAACCGGATCGCGCTCTGGGGCGATTCGTTCGCCGCACCGAATCCGCCGGGCCGGAATTTCCGGGTGCCGCGAAACGTGGACGATCGGCCGCGCTGGTCCGAGCCGCTGGGCGGACTGCTCGCTCTGCTCGGCGCCCTTTACGAGGACGAAGTCCGCGCGGTTTACGTGCGCGGGGGGCTGAGCGCGTTCGCTTCGGTCGTTCGCGATCCTTTCGTGTACCTCCCGCCCGACGTGGTGATCCCGGGCTTGTTGACCGCCGGCGATCTCCCCGATCTGGCGGCCGCCCTGGCCCCCAATCCGCTACGCATGGACGAACTGGTCGGCGGCTTCAACCGGCTTGAGCCAGCAGACCGCGTGCATGCCATCTACCGATCTGCCCAGGAGGCTTACGCTCGCGCAGGTGCACCCGGCCGAATGATCCTGTACGATGTGAGCACGTCGCCAGCCGACTGGCTCCTGCAACAGCTTGCCGTCAGGTGAAGCTCTCTGCCTGCAAAAGAAAGGTCGCCCGATGATCAGGACACTTGCGATCGCCCCCGTGGTGGTCGTGTTATCCGCGTCACATGCCCGGTCCGAGGATCCCTATCTGAACTACATCAAGACGGCGCCCGAGTTTCGGCCCGTGCCGCAGGATCCCGACGTGATGATCGGCCGCTGGGATACCTGGCTTTACATGCCGTGGCGGTACCGCTGGACGATCGGTACGGGCGATGAGGGCGGTCGGTTCTGCCGCCAGTACGGTTTCAACGGCGGGTTCACCGATCACGGCCGAGGGCCGTTCGAGTGGCTCGAGAAATGGAACCTGCGGTTCTACAACGACCACACGGCGGCCAAGGGTTACCTCCATCTGCGAGGTGCAGGCAGCAAGCGGAACTTTGCCAAGTACCAGCGCGACGCCCGGGCCATCCGCAGCGGAACCGACGGCCGTCAGCCGTTGGACAAAGCGTTGCTGGAGAAGCTCAAAGCGATCGTCACCCGCAACGTGGCCAACGTGAGGGAGCACAGTTCGCTGTGCGTGGCGTACGCCTTGGACGACGAAATCTCGTGGGGTTCGTTTGTCGTACCGATACCGTGGCGAGTCAACGGGGACGACGAAGCGTACGCGGCGTGGCTGAAACGATACTACGGCCGGTCTGATGCGCCGGAGCCGCAGTACGTCACCCCCGACTTCACGCTCCGGCAGCTCGGCCGGCCCATCGGCCAGCTCGATTTTTCGCCGCTCCTGGATCGGATCACGTACAACGATTCCGTCTGGGCCAATTTCCTCGGCGAGCTGGTGTTGACCGCAAACCGCGTGGACCCCACAGCGCCGTGTGGATTCGTCGGCGGGCAGGCGCCCAACATGTGGGGCGGCTACGACTACGCCAAGCTGATGAAGAAGATCCAGTTCATCGAAGCGTACGACATCGGCTCTTCGCAGGCCATCATTCGATCACTGAATCCCGGCAACGCCCTGCCCCAGGTGACCACCCATTTCCACAAGGACGCGCGGGGCACGGCCAACGACATCTGGCAGACCTGGTACTACCTGGCCCACGGCAATCGCGGCATGATCGGCTGGGTCGAGGGGTGGTTCGACGGCAACAGGCCGCGGCGGTGGCTCGACGAGTACAAGGCGACGAACCTGGAGGTGGGCGGCGTGCAAGGACCCAAAATGGTCGGCTCGCGCTGGATCCACGACGGCGTAGCCATCTACTACTCGCATCCGTCGATCCAGGTCTCCTGGTGCCTGGACATCGAGCCGCACGGTCGCACCTGGGTGAACCGCGGCAGCGACCATCGTCTGGGCACGTCGCACAACGTGCGCAAGGCGTGGGAATATCTGCTGACCGACTCTGGCATCCAGTACAGCTTCATCCCTTACGACGAGGTCGTCGTCCACGGCGTGCCGCGCGAGTACAAGGTGCTGATCTTGCCGGCCTGCTATGCGTTGTCGGACATCGAGGCGGAGCGGGTCACCGAGTTCTGCCGGCGGGGCGGCACGGTGATCGCCGATTTCGCGCCGGGCCTGTTCGATCAACACGGCAAGGGCCGCTCCGCCGGAGCTCTGGACGAACTGTTCGGCGTCAAGCACGACGGCAGCCAGACGAGCCGCGATCTGTTCGGCGATCGGTTGTGGGTGGAAACCGATCAGGATGCCGGCTTCTCTTATCGCCGCTACCGGGACCTCTTTGCCACGATCCACTGCAAGCTCGAAAACGGTTACGCCGTGGCCGAGAGGAAACTGCCCACGCACATTGTCCGCTCGGTCGGATCCGGCAAAGCCGTTCTGATCAACCTTTCGCCGCAACGGTACTTGCAGTACCGCGAAGAAGGAACGGCCAACGACGCGGTGCGGCGCGTGTTCATCCAGCACGTGACGGCCGCCGGCGTCCGCCCGTGGGTGACCGCCGCGGGCGAAGACGGCCGCCGGCCCCGGAACCTGGAGATCACCTACTGGCGCAAAGGCGGCCGGACGCTCGCCTTCGTCGTGCAAAACGCGCCGGTCACGGGTAGCGCCACCGGCGGCGGCGGAGCCGAAGGACTCGTTGACCGCAGGTCCAAGATCACGGTGCTCTTCCGCGAGGACGCCCAGGACGTGGTGGACGAGCGCACTGGCGAGCGGCTCGGCGACGGTCGCCAGTTTACCTTCGATTTCAACACCGTCGAAGCCGTCTTCTTCAGCTTCC
>DQVB01000591.1 GCA_015661985.1 Planctomycetota bacterium
CTTGCCGGACTTGGCCCATGTGCGGATCCCGCACCTCGATCTTGGCCGCTGCACGGAAACCCGACATATCCGGTTTGACCATCCAGGCCACACCTTCGCGCCGCTCTCCGCTTGTGTTCGAGATCACCACGATCGCATCGTCGTCGGAGGCGTAGACGGCGCCGAAAACGTCCTCGCTGGAGGTGCGAACCGCGCCGGTCAGCGCATCGTGGAATCGGTATTCCCCGAGTCGGTACGGCTTGAACGACCGGAACAGCTTGAGCGTCTCCTCGTAGGTCGCGCCTCCTGTACCCCCGGACCACGGGAACATGCCGAGCACGACGTGGTGGGCGATGTTGTTCTGGTTCCTCTCGCGCGTGCGATCCGAGCGGTACGATGGACAAGGCGAACGGGGGATGCTTTCGGCAAGGACCGTCACTAGGGGCACCTCGTGCATCCGCAGCATTCTCTGCGCGGATGAAACCTCCTCCATGTTCACGACCAGATCGGCAAAGTTCTCCATCGCCATCGAAGGCATCCTGCCGTAGATGTGCAGGATCAGCGTCCCGTTGGGTGCGATCAAGCGGCGGGTCCAAGCCAATAGCTCGATCACACCGTCAGTGCCCAGATGCAGGCGCGGATCGTGGTGCTTGTTGTTGCACGGCAGCGACATGACCCAGTCGAAATAGATCCCGTCGAAGCCCAGCTCACGGTACGCCTGCTCGATGTCTCGTTTACGACGTTCCAGCCATCCCGACTGCGGGCACATCTGGGCGCCATATTCCCCTTTGCCGCGATAGTTGTGATAGACGGTCCCCGCCTCGTCCGTGCTCCGCTTCCACTCCTGCTCGTGCTCCTGGTAGCCCCGGGCCTTCGGATGAAACTCATGGATCGAGAAGTAGGGCACGACGCGGATCTTGTGTCGGTGGCAAGTCGCGATCACCCGTCGCAGCTCGGCCATGCCCTGTTCGTCGTAGGGCGGCCAGGCACCGTCGTGCCAGAAGTTCTCGTCCTCGGCGTAGTCGTTGTGCAAGCGGACGATATTCACACCGGCTCTCGCCCATTCGCCGATCCGCTCATCCGAGGGCCAAGGATGGTTGCCAAAGGAAAGATGGCGCCATCTGCGATCGGACTTCTCCACGATGCGGGGTAGACCCAGCCAACAGCTGAACGTCGGTATCCTTTCACACGGAACCCGATTTCAGTAGTGCCAAATCCGGATGAACGCCCGGTTCATTCTCGCCCCTTTCAGGGTCGCAGCCAGCGCCGCTGATCGCTCTGCTCTTCGTCCCGCCTTCAGGCGGTCAGGGGACACCGGGCGGCCAGCAAACAGCGGCCAGCCGTTCCGCGTGAGGGCGGCACTACATACAGAGCGCACACTTGCCAGGATCTTGTCCGGGTCCGGGGCTGTTACCCGTTTCCGAACCATGCCCAAAGGGTTTGTCGCAGGTGGACGCAAGGATCTTGCGGCAAACGAGTTGCGATGAGTTCTGCGAGCAACTCGAACACAGCGGCTTGCCCATGCGTTCACGTAAGCATTATTGTACGGCCGGTTGCCGCGAGGTCCATGATCGCGAGGAGGCATTTCAAGATTATGCGGCCTGTTCGGTGGTCCCCGAAAGGTCACCGGTTCACCATTCACCTTGACGCCCGAGGGCGAGAGGAACCACCGGAGGTACACCTTAACACGGCACGGACGGAAATGTAAACTTACTTCTGGGCAAACGCTGCTGGTATCATGCCGTGACAGGCTGTTCGAGCTGGAGGAGTGACGAAGGTGCGGTTGATCCGCTGGTTGGTTCCGGTGCTGATCTGGCTGGCCGGCTGCTTGGTGGTCGGCCGGGCCGCGGACGGGGCGGAGGTGATGTTGCCGGAAAAGTTCCAGAGACTGTTGCCGTTGCACGAACCGTTGGGGAAGCCTGGGCCGTTTGACTGGTTGGCCCACCATCCCGAACCGGGCCAGACGTTCGGCCAGTACGTGGCCAGCCGGCCGGTGGTGCCCGACCGCCGACGGCGGACGATATACGTACAGCCGCTGGGCGAGTTCACTGAGGCCCAGCAGCGGATCGTCGAATTGGCCGGTCGCTATCTCCGCATCTACTTCGATCTGCCAGCGGAGGTGCGCCCTGCGATGCCGTTGAAGTTGATTCCGGCGTCGGCACGCCGGCGCCATCCCGAGTGGGGGATGGAGCAAGTTCTGACCGGGTACGTTCTAGAGAAGATCCTCTGGCCGCGCTTGCCACGCGATGCCGGAGCCTACTTGGCCTTTACGCCCACTGACCTTTGGCCCGGCGAGGGATGGAACTTCGTCTTCGGCCAAGCCTCACTCCGGCAGCGGGTGGGCGTATGGTCGATCTATCGCTTCGGCGATCCGGACCGGGACGACGAGACCTTTCGGTTGTGTCTGAAGCGGACGATCAAGACGGCAGCGCACGAGACAGCTCACATGTTCTCCATGTTGCACTGCATCCAATTCCGCTGCGCCATGAACGGCTCGAATCACTTGGCTGAATCGGATCGCCGCCCGCTGTGGCTTTGCCCCCATTGTCTGGCGAAACTCTGCTGGGCCACCAAGGCGGACCCGGAAAAACGCTTCCGCGACTTGGCCGCTTTCTGTACCGAGCAGGGCTTCGATGAGGAAGCTGAGTTTTTCAGGAAGTCGCTGGCCGCGATCCAAGGACGCCGGTAACCGGCGTCCCGCGGCGAAGACGGCTGCGACGGACGTGAAAGGATGGTGTGACGGCTGTGGAGACCCTTGCGCGGAACTGGCCGGTAGCCCGGCATTGGTTGGCTGTGGCTGAGTCAGCCGGACCCCTATCCCGAGTTCGTTCGCCGTTTGTTCATTTTCACCGGCCGCGGCCGCACTTTCCTGTTGGACACCCATCGCCGCAAGATCCCGCACCGCTTTGCCGAGGACGATCCCAGGAACAACCCGCCTTGGGTCCAGATGTACGTCGGCCTTTGGCGACCCGTGCCGCCGGTGCAGGGCCGCGGCTGGGCCGAATACAGCACGGATCGGTTCACCGTTCCGGTTGTCGGCGCCGTGTCGCGGGACGGACGATACTCGGTCGCCTTGGCCAACGGTTCGGCCGACTCGCTGGCGAACGCCTGGCACGACTGCCTGCACAACAATCCTCTTTGGGAGCCGGCCGCGGCACCAGCGGCCGAAAAGCGTTGGCAGGTGAAAGTCTACCTGATGCCCAACGACCCCCAAGCCCTGCTGGAGCGCATGGCCAGGGACTTCCCTGAAGCGATGGACCTGCAGCGGCGCCGGGCGCCGGAACAGCAACGCGCCTCCGGCGCGCCCTGATCACGAGAAGTCCGGCCCGATCAGGGCACCGGTTTTGCGTCGCGGATCAGCTCTTCGATCTGTCGGATCCCCACACCCGGCCCTGAGGGGACGCGGAGCGCCCCTTCACGGATTTCCAAGGGCGGATCGAACCAATCACGATACCGCTCGAGGCCGAGCTTGTACTCCTGGTACGGCCCGATGTCGGGAGTCACAGAAGCGAAGTGGATCATGTACACAAAGCCGAACCCTCCGGAGATGTGAACGGTGGTGGGCATCCCCATTGCGGCGGCCATGCGGGCCACGCGCGTCGAACGGATGAGCCCACCGTAGTAATGCAGGTCCGGCTGGACGATGTCCACGCCCCGGTTGGCGATAGTCCGGCGGAATCGCCATTGGCTGTACTCCTGTTCGCCGCCGGCTACGGGAATCCTCAGCGCGTCGGCTACGCGCTTGGTCTCTTCCAGGTGATCAAAGGGGCAGGGCTCCTCGAAGTAGATGGCTTCGACCTCCTCCAGCAACCGGCCCACCCGGATCGCCTGTGGCGGGTCGTAGGAGCTATTCGCATCTGCATGGAGGTCGATCCGGGGCCCCAAAGCCCTGCGTGCCAGTGGGATCAGCCGTTCGGTACGGCCGGGCAGGGCATCCGCGTTGCGGCTCATTCGTCCCCCGACGCGGAATTTCACGGCATGGGCGCCCGTCTGGTGAACCAGCTGCTGGAGGTATTCGACCTCTTCTTCCGGCGTCGTATCACGGCGCCCGCTGGCCACGTAGAAAGGCACCCAGCGACGCACCACGGTCCCCAACAACTGGCCCAGCGACCGGCCGACCATCCGTCCCAGCATATCCAGGATGGCGAACTCGACCCAGGCCACCGGGCACCACAGGGCAAGCCCCTGAAGCTTGTAATTGCTGCGATAGCGGTAAACGCCAAACAGATGTTCTTCCAGGTGCCGGGCGTCTTTGCCCAGGAAATGGGGGATGACCAGTTGGTTGAGAATCGGATACAGGTAGGTGGCCCGCGAGTTGGTCACAGCCAAACCTTCTGCACCGTTGCGGGAGCGGACGTGGACGAAAAAGTCGCGCCCGGAGCGGAGCAGCCTGAGCGAATCGATCACCACCGGCGAATCGAGGCCGGACACATCCAGCACCGGCTGTTGGGCCGCTTCTTTCAGCCCCTCCATGGTTGCTTCCTCACTGCCTGCCTCCACCCCCCTCGCCCCGGCGGCCCACACTCCCGGTCCCGCGATCCAACGAAACCAACGGCGACGACTGATCGGCATGATCTGGCTCCTTGCAGTGGATTACCGGTTCGGCTGCGACCTGGCCGCACGGTGGCCGCGCCCTCCGGCTGTCTGGCGCGTCTCTTCGGTGGCTGGCACCGGCGGCCGGCCAACAGCGACGCTGGGTCAGGCCACCGCTACGACCAGTTTGACCCGCCGCCACGCCTCCGGCAATCCACCGTCCAAAGTTCGCCGCAGTGTGGGGCCGCGCTCGAACCGCGGCGTCGCGGCCGGTCAGAAGGGGGGCAGACGCGGCGGGGCACCTTCGTGCCGGGTGGGCGCGGAGAGCC
>DQVB01000615.1 GCA_015661985.1 Planctomycetota bacterium
CGTGATGTGCGTCAAACGGCTGGATGCCTTTCGCGTTCCGGTCTTGAAACGGCCTTTCCGCTCGTGCAGCGAAGAGGACATCGCGGCATTCCTGGAGCAGGAGGGGCGCGCGGCTGACCGAGCGGACTGGCAGTTGAAGCAGGCGGCCGAGGCGGTCGTCTTGTTCCTGCGGCCGGTTGTCGGCCGTCGCGAGACCGATCTGAGGCGTGTGGTGGCCTTGCTGGATGGGAACGCTGCGCCAGTCGTGGAAGAACTCGGGCTGTCGGGCGTGGACGAGCGCGCTGCGGAGTGGTATCGAGCGATGCAACGGGAACTGCGCGTGCATCATTACGCGCTGCGTACGGAGGCGGCCTATCTGGATCGGCTGAAGCGGGTACGTGCAGTTCCACGGCGGACGCGATCCTCGGCAAATGGGCACGCGAGAAGTCAAGGCGTATCTGGAGCATCTGGCCGTCGAACGGAACGTTGCCCCCAGCACACAGAATCAGGCGTTCAGCGCCCTGTTGTTTGGCTGTACGAAGGTGTATGGGAAGGAGTTGGGTGATCTGAGCCAGACGGCTCGGGCCAAGGGCGATAAGCGCGTGCCGGTGGTGCTGTCGGCCGAGGAGGTCAGGCGTGTATTGGGCCACATGTCGGGGACATCCCGGCTGGTGGCACAATTGTTGTACGGGTCAGGACTTCGGTTGTTGGAGGCGTTGCGTCTGAGGGTGAAGGACGTGGACTTCGGATTGGGCACATCGTGGTGCGCGATGCGAAGGGCAATGAAGATCGCGTTACGTTTCTGCCCGATGCGCTCCGCGCCGATTTGGAGCGGCAGATCGGGCGGGTGGGTGTCCAACATCCGGCGGATCTGGCTGCGGGGCACGGTCGCGTCTGGCTGCCGTACGCCCTGGCGGAGAAGTACCCGAACGCGGAGCGGGAACTGGGTTGGCAGTACGTGTTCCCGGCCCGAAGCTGTGGGTCGGTCCGCGTAGCGGGGTAGTGCGCCGACACCACCTGAGTGAAAGTTCCATTCAAAAGGCGGTCAAGCGTGCCGTGAGGGCCGCGGGGATCGTCAAGCCGGCCAGTTGCCACTCGCTGCGGCACAGTTTCGCGCCGCACCTGCTGGAGTCGGGGACGGACATCCGGACGGTGCAGGAATTGTTGGTCCGCGCAGGTCGCCACATTGCGCGTACATCTGTCATCACGACGCTGAACATGATGACGCGAAGGCAGTATCTCAAGCGCGGGAAGCGACGGAATGCTTAGCTGTTCGAGCCGAAGGTGATCCAGCAGGACGTGTCGGAACGCATGTTGGGTGATATGGTGGATCAGGTGCATTGGGCGCGGGCATTGAGGAGCCAGCGCTTGCCTCAGCGGTAGTCGTATTGGTCGATGTAGGGAGCCCAGCGCCGGGTGATTTCCGCCCGCTCGGCTGGTTCCAGTTCGTATCGATTCGTCTGGTACCGGCGCGACCGGTCCGCGTACCGCCGCGCAGCCGGTTCGATCCCTTGGAAACCGTCCCACTCAAAGTGGTCGTAGATTGCCCGCAGCTGGCCCACGGGGTCAGCTACCAGCTGTTCGTAACGCAGCACATACAGTCGTTCGGGCGAGATCAAGCAGCGAGTTTGCTCGAACTTTTCGTGCATAGCCAGGAAGGTATCCAGGACGTCCTGGCGCAGCGATTTCAACGTCGGCCGCTGGAGTCCATGGAAGGTGTACATGGTCGTCCAGAAGTGGACCGTGGAGGGGAACACGACGTAGGGGTTGCGGACCATGTAGATGAACAAAGCGTCGGGGAACATCTGGACAAGCGTTTTCAGCCGGAAGGTGTGCTGAGGCGATTTGAGCACCAATCGGCCGGGGCGTCTGAAGAGCAGCTCTTGGAGATATCGTCGAAAGTCGCGCTGCCAGCGGGTCCGCTGGTGCGACGTGAGGGATTCCAGGTCGCCGTAGCGGGCGTATTGGGTCGGCCGGTTGGGGAAGGCCACCGTGGCGAACGGGCTGGGCGTGCCGCGCAGGCACAAAGCTGCCTCATCCTCCTGAGGCCGATCGAAGCTCATCCGCATGTTATCCATGGGACGGCGCCGCGGCAGGACGAACCAGAGCCGCCGTGGGAGCCAATCCCCGGTCAGAAGGAAATGGTTGGGCACCAGGCTTTCGTAGGTGGTGGGCGGACGGTGGCCGGGGTCCAGAGCCAAGAGCTCGTGGAGCATGGTGGTGCCGGTGCGCCAGTGACCGATGATGAAGACCGGGTCCGGCGTGATCTGGACCTGCCCCACACGCTGGCCAAATCGGCTATGCTGCACCGAACGCAGGAGGCGGTTCACGGCGCTGGCCAACGTGATGCTCGCCGCCAGCGGCCATCGCGACGGGCTGACGGCGAAGCGGTTGCGAACGAGCAGGCGGAGCCAGCCCAGCAGATCCATGCCGTGCCACAGCCGACCCTGGTACCAGGGGATGCGTTTCATCGGACGGCCGTTCGTTCCAGCTGGCGGACGTCACTTCCCGCCGTTTCCCGGGCGCCGGCCCCATTGCCGTCCCGCGGCGCGCGGCCCGAGCGATCGGGTCGCTTCAGCCGGCGGAGGACGCGTGGCGGACGATACTCCGGCACGGCCAGCGATTGGCGGGCGCCGAGCTTCCTGGATTTGTCCTGGCCGCGCCGCAGCAAGCGCCAGGGGTTGAACCGCAGGAGCCCCCAGGTAAACCCCACAGCAAACAACGACAGCGGACCCGTCTTCGGGCGCGATACCAAGTACATTTCGCGGTAGTCGGGCCGGAACCGGCTCTTGAAGTGGTAGATACCGCGGAAGTCGAAGATCCAATTCAGATGGCGCCACCAGAAGACAAACGCGGGGCGAGCTGCCCAGCTGTCCCCTTTGACGGGCGTGTCGCAACGGACGAAAGGAATCAGCGACAGCGAACAGTACTCAACGCCCTCCTCCTTGAGACGTCGCATGGCTTGCAGCATCAGGAAGGGGATCACCCCGCGTGTGGCGTCCGCCCGACGCCGGTACATTTCCACAGCCCACATGGCGCCGGACAGGCACGGGTTCAGGACGGCAAACGCCTCGATCCGACCGTCGCGGCGGGCCACGAACAACCGGCGGTCCCCGAATTCCAGAGGCCGAAACTGGCCCACAAAATACCGCATTTCCCTCCCGTGGAGCGTATTGGCGATATGCTGGCGTGAAATGGCCGACAGCTGCGGAACGATCTGCTCGCGATACCACGGGTCGCCGGGATCCGGATCCACCTCGATGCACTCCACCCCCCTGCGCCTGCAGTAATTCTCTTGGCGCCGGACCCATTCATAGTCCTTGCCCCGCCACGTGGTCTTGCCCAGCCGCACCACCGGCTCCTCGCCGAACTTGGTCACCTGGAATCCATGGCGGCGAAACAGAGGCAGCTGATCCCGGCTGATATTGTAAAAGCTGACATGCAGCTGATTGGCCTTGGCAAAACGGAGGAAATCCACCAGGAGGCCTTCTTGGTCTTCTGGGGCGGCCAGAAGCCCACTGACGACCATGGCATACCGCCCCGCCCAACGTACAAAGCGAACCACGCCCCGGTGACCGCCGCTCCATAGGGTCTCCCAGCCGTGTTCGGCGGCCAAATAGGATGCATAGGTTTCACCGTAGTCGTAGGCGTACCGGCGCAGCCGCTCTTCCACCGCTTCGGGCATCCTGGACCGGGGCGGATAGTACTTGATCCCATCAGGAACTTTCATCACACCAGCTGATACACGGCTCCCTGGAGGTCACGGCCGGGCCGCCAGCCCCAGACAAAAAACCGCCCCAATCAACAAATCGGCCTTTCAGCCATCACCGCACGACTGTTCCACCAAACCATCTTTCCGCCCGGCCTTCCCCGAGCCGAAGTGACCGACCTTTTCCCTGCTTTTCGCCCGACCCGATCCGCCGAACCGACCGCTACAGCCGTTCGGCTATGGGCTGACTTCAAAACCGCGCGGCCACAAACGCCCTTCGGCTGCGCGGCCGGCGTCGTGCCGTCCCCGGGGTTCGGCCTGTCCCGCTCAGCGGCGGTCGGATGTGTCGTCGGCGGGGGCCCATCCGGGTTCGATCCGCTCCTCCCCTTTTCCAACATTAGCCATTGTAACATATGTCGCACTGCGGAGCGAAGACTGGCCCCAGGCCGGGGGGCGGCGTTCTGCGGGAGCACTCCCCCTGGGAACCTGGCGAAATGGGCCCGCTTGCGCAGCGGCCGATTGCGGTTGTACCCGGCGAGGCGATATGATGGCCAGCGTCGCGCGGCGGGCCGGCACACTGGCGCGCCGGGCGCGCTGCGGGCAATGTGCTCCATGGGTGCGCAGCCGCGCTGGCCCGGCTCGCGCTGACCAACGCGCTGGCCAATGGAAACTGCCCCAAGAAAACCGCAATGACAGGAGGCTCTCCACGATGGTTACCCCACGAAAAGCTGGACGGGACGCGCTGCGGGCGAAAACGGCTGTTGGGATCGTCGCCGTTACGTTGTCGGCCTTGGCAGCACCGGCGGCTGCCGACGACGCAAGGCAATTGGCCGAACAAATCCGGCAAGCCACCGGCGTTCGCGGCGGGCTGGTGGTCCATCTGGGTTGCGGCGACGGGCGCCTGACCGCGGCGCTGGGTGCGGACCCCCGTTTGCTGGTTCACGGGCTGGCCACGGAGCGACAGGCAGTGGAGCGGGCGCGCCAGTACCTCCAGGCTCAGGGGCTCTACGGCCAGGTGTCCGTGGACCAGTTCGATGGCCGTCACCTGCCTTACGTGGACAACCTGGCCACGCTTATCGTGGCGGCGGATTTGGGCGATGTTCCGCGGCAGGAAGCCATGCGAGTACTGGCCCCGGGCGGTACGCTTTGCCTGGGCGGAGGGGGCCAGTGGACCACGTCCGTCAAACCCGTTCCGGCCGACACAGACGAGTGGACCCACTACCTGCACGATTCCAGCGGCAATGCGGTGGCCCACGACACCGTGGTCGGGCCGCCGCGGCACGTGCAGTGGATGGTTGGACCACGACATGCGCGGAGCCACGAACACACGCCAACGATCAACGCAGTGGTTTCGGCAGGCGGGAAGATCTTCTATGTCGTGGACCAAGCGCCGGCGGCTTCGATCCTCCGCTCGCCCACCTGGCACGTGGTCGCGCGCGATGCATTCAACGGCATGCTGCTGTGGAAGCGCCCCTTGAGCTCGTGGTTCCCCCACATCGTCGATTGGGGACAGACGCCCCCGCAACTCCAGCGGCGACTGGTGGCCGCCGATGGCCGCGTCTATGTGACCTTGGGTTACCATGAACCGGTCAGTGCCCTGGATGCGGAAACCGGTCTTACAGTGCGTGTCTACGAGGGCACGGAAGGTGCCGACGAGATCATTTGCCACCGAGGCGTGCTGCTGGTGGTTATCCGCAAGGTGACCGAGCAGCGGAGGGCCCAGTTGGCCCGCTTCGCTCGCCTGTCGCACCAGAAAGAATCTTCCCTCTACGCCCGGGAAACGGCCGAACCGCTGGTGAAACAGTTCCGCTCGGCCGAAAACAATGCCCAGAAGGCCCTGCGAGCCATCGAGGCCGATACGGGCCGCCTGTTGTGGGAAAAGAGCGGATCGCTCGCCGACAGACTGAGGCCGTTGAGCCTGTGCGCTTGGGATGATCGCATCTTTTACCAGAAGGGCCGGGAAATCCTGTGCTTCGATTTGAAAACGGGCCAGAAGCGGTGGGGTGTGTCGGCCCCAGCCACCTTGCGGTTGGCCTACGAGGGGAACCTTGTCTGTGCCAACGGCCGCACCGTGAGTCTGCTCGATGCCCGGACGGGCCAGGCCCGGTGGAGCCAACCGGCTTCGCTGGTCAGCATCCGGGACGTGTTCGTTGTGGGCGGCTCGCTGTGGCTGGGCGGCTTCAAGCCCTTTCGCGCCAAGCGCGGGCCGTCCTGGGGACCGTACTTCGCCACCCAACGGGACTTGGCCACCGGCAAGATCCTCAAACAGATCGAGCCGGAAAACCCCAGCCACCATCACCGCTGCTACTTGAACAAGGCCACCGACCGGTACATCCTGGCCGGCCGGCGAGGCGTGGAGTTCATCGACCTGGACTCCGGCGAGGTGCTCTGGCACAGCTGGGTCCGCGGCGTGTGCCGCTATGGCGTCATGCCCGCCAACGGGCTACTGTACGCGCCGCCTCACGCTTGCGGGTGCTACATCACGGCCAAACTGACCGGGTTCTATGCCTTGGCGGCCCAGCGCGTCGGCGCGCTGGGCACCGCTGTGCCTGTCGAGCGGCCGCAGCACGGACCCGCGTTCGGCAAGCCCCAATCGCCCACCATCGGCCCTGAACCAGACGCCGACTGGCCCACCTACCGGCACGATGCCAGTCGCAGCGGTGCCACAGGGCAGGCCGTTGGCCTGCCCTTGCGGCGCCGGTGGCAGACGGAGGTGCGCGGCCGGCTCACGAGCCCCACTGTTGCGGCAGGCCGAGTGCTGGTGGCTTCGGTCGACCAGCACCGTGTGGTGGCCCTTGACGCGGACACCGGACAAACCGTTTGGCAACTGACCACCGGGGGCCGCGTCGATTCCCCACCTACGCTCGTCGGGCCCTGGGCCGTTTTCGGCAGCCGCGACGGATCGGTCTATTGCGTCCGCAGCGCCGACGGCGCCCTGGCTTGGCGCGTGCGCCTGGCCCGCGGGCCAGAGCGGATTGTGGTCGATGGCCAACTCGAGTCGGTTTGGCCTGTTTTCGGCAGCGTGCTCGTCCGGGACGGGGTGGTCTGGGCCACCGCGGGCCGATCGTCCTACCTGGACGGCGGGATCGAACTTTGCCGCCTCGATCTGGAAACGGGCAAGATCCTGGGACGCACTCCCATCTACAGCCCGGACCCCGAAACCGGCCGGCAGCCGCCCCAGTACGGCCCGGCCGCCATGCCCGGGGCGCTGGCCGATATCCTCAGCGCGGATGAGAAGTTCGTCTACCTGCGTGACAGCGTGTTCACGGGCCAGGGCCAGCCGACAGAGGAAACCCAGCCCCACCTGTTCACCCTCACCGGCTTTCTCGACGACTCGTGGGCCCACCGGTCCTACTGGATCTTCGGCACGCGCTGCTCGCTGTCCACCGGCTGCAGCGGCCGGGACCGCAAGCTCGTTTACGGCCGCCTGCTGGTCACCGACGGGTCGACCATCTACGGGTACGGGCGCTCCAACGTGCATTGGTCCAACCAGCTCGAGGACGGCGCGTATCGAGTATTCGCGGGAGTGCTGGGCGAGCGGACCGCCAAATGGGTCCGGCCCGTCGGTTGTGAAGCGCGGGCCATGGTGCTGGCCGACGAGAAGCTTCTGGCGGCCGGGCCGCCGCCGGGCTGGCGTCACAGCTTCGCCGTCGGACCCCAGCGCGACCGGGCCGTACTGGTTGTCCTCTCGGCGGCCGATGGGAGGCAGCTGGCCGAATACACCCTGGACAGCCGTCCCGTGTTCGACGGCATGGCCGTGGCGCGCGGCCGGGTCTACGTTGCCTTGGAGGACGGCCAGTTGGTGTGCCTCCAATCCGAGGGGAAGCCTTAGCGTGTTTCCAAAGCTCCGTCTCCCGGCCGCCGGTAGTCTCGCACGGTGCCGACGGATACCCCCGTGCCGCGTCCGGAGAGCTTGGAGGCAGCCCCAACGTTGCAAGAGGATACGTAGGATGGGCGTTGTTGCCCGTCAATCATGGGCTCGACCGGCGAGGCCGGCTCGTGCGGCAGAGCTCGTATGTTGTGACATCTACGATGTCCAGGCTATTGCGCGCTTTTCTCCACTTTTGACGGACAGGAATGTCCGTCCTATCATTGCCGATTTGCAATGCCGGAGGTGACTCGAAGGAAGGTTTCCCATGAGAATACAACCGTTGGCAGCTGGCTGGGTTCTGCTCGTCCTGGTTGGGTCCATCCGGGGCGCGGATTCGTGGCAGGCGTTGCTGGGAACGCTCCGGGCGGCGGGGCCCGAGGGTAAAGGGTCCGTGGAGGCGGCAGCGGCATGGAGGCGGCTGGTTCAAGCGGATGCCGACGTTCTTCCCCAGGTGCTCGAAGCGATCGACGGGGCAGATCCCCTGGCCGCCAATTGGCTGCGTACGGCCGTGGATGCCATCGCGGAACGACAGGTCCGGCGCGGCGGGCCGCTTCCTGTGAAGCGGCTGGAGGCGTTCCTCTTGGACACAGGACACGACCCCAAGGCACGGCGGTTGGCTTACGAACTGCTCTGTCAGGCCGATCCTTCCGCGCCCGAGCGACTGCTGCCTGGCATGCTGGACGATCCCAGCTTGGAGATCCGCCGGGACGCCGTAGCGAGGCTGATCCAACGAGCGGAGGGTGTGGAGAAAGCCAAGGGTTCCTCTCAGGCCGTGCGCCTGTATTGGCGAGCGTTGACGGCGGCTCGTGACTTGGACCAGATCCGCCTGCTGGCCCGGCGTCTTCGCCAGGCGGGCCAAACGGTGGACCTGGCCCGCCACTTCGGTTTCATCGTCCGCTGGAAGCTGATCGGACCTTTCGACAACACTGACCGGCGAGGGCTGGATACCGCCTATCCGCCCGAAGAGGAAATCGATTTCGCCGCTACGTACGACGGCAAACACGGCCCGGTACGGTGGATCGACTACCAGACGTCCCACGCATACGGGAAAGTGGATCTCAACGCCGCGCTGGTCGAAGAAAAGGAAGTGGTGGGGTACGCCGCTGCCGAGTTCCGTTCCGACCGGAGGCGCGAAGTCCAGTTGCGGCTGGCAACCCCCAACGCGGCCAAGGTGTGGCTCAACGGACAGCTGCTGGCCCGCTATCCCATCTACCATGCCGGCTTCCAGATGGATCAGTACAGCGTCTCGGGGACGCTTCGCGCTGGCCGGAACGTGATCCTGGTGAAGATTTGCCAAAACGAACAGACGCAGGACTGGGCCCGCGACTGGGTCTTCCAGCTACGAGTCTGTGACCGCACCGGCGGCGGGATACGATCGACCGGCCGGCCCTGATGCGCGTCTTCACTCGCAGTAGCTGTTCACCCCTCGTCGGGCCGGCTTGCGCATGGGGAGGCGGAACCGGTACGGTGGCACAACACCGCCCCCCGTGGCAGTGGGCCGGGGCAAACGGGCCCGAACGACCGTGGCGCTCCCCCATCC
>DQVB01000754.1 GCA_015661985.1 Planctomycetota bacterium
TGGGGCTGGCGGCGGGCAGTGGGGCATGGACGGCGCGGAGACGTGCGGCGGCCAAGGAGGCTCCGTTTTCCGAACAGTCGCATCCGCTCTCCGAGCAGCAGGCTGGAGACTGGAAGAGGAACGAAGTGATCCGACAGGCTCGGCAAGCAGCGCTGGAAGTGCTCAAGCCAAGCAAGAAGGATCTCCAGCACGGGCTGGAGTTGCATGCCCATTCCGTCGTCTTCGAAGCTCACGGCTTCGTCCCCCGAGCGGCCGTCCACGGCGACGCGATCCGCCGGGCTGTCGAACAGGATGCGTCGGCCGAAGAGGTAAAGGATTTGCGGGAATGGATGACCATGACGCGCTACGCGACCGATCCGCTGGCGCGGGCAGAGTTCCTCCAGGCTTGGGCGGCGTCGGGCGTGACCTGCATTTTTCAGAACGCGGGCCAAGAAGGTCAGGACCCGCTGCGATTGATCAAACGCTTGGCCCATTTCACCTGCGGTACGGACATGATGCGAGATCTTCTCTTCAAGGCGGTCACGCCGGACGATATCGAAGCGGCCGAACAGCAGCAGCGCCGCTGCCTGTATTTCTCGGCCAACGGCGTACCGCTGCGCCAGCGTTGGGTTTCGGTGGAGGACGCACTGCGCTACGTGCGGATCTTCTTTGAGTTGGGCATCCGCATGATGCATCTGACTTATCGACGGCGGAACATGTCGGGCGACGGGTGTGGCGAACGATCGGACGGCGGGCCGAGCGCATCGGGAAAGGCGGCGGTGGCCGAGATGAACCGGGTGGGTGTGATCGTCGATGTGGCCCACTCGGGCTGGGAAAACCAGCCTGGATACCGCCAATGTTTCGGAGAAACCGATCGTGGCCGGCGGATCAAGTGTTGCGGAGCCGGGCTGCGTTGTCACGAACGAGAAGGCAGTTGCTCATGGTACGGTTTGCATCAACCCTCCCTTTGCTCCTCTCATTGGCCGCCGGCCTGACCGGCAGGTTGGTCTCGGCCGGCCAGCTCGAGGTGGGCGTGGCCCGTGTAGATCTCACCCCGCCCGCGGAGCTGAAAGCTGGTTTGGGTGGTTACGGCCAGCGCATGGGCCGGCCCGCCGAGGGGGTGCACGATCGAATCTATGCCAAGGCGCTGGTGATGAGCAGCCGCAGGCGGCGATTTGCGATCGTGACGGCCGATGTGTTGGGGTTTCCGCCGCCGATCAAGCCCGCGGTGCTCGAACAGTTGGCGGACCAGGCTTGGGGGCCGGACGAGTTGATGCTGCTGCCCAGCCATTCGCATACGAGCATCGACATGATGGCTATCAACCCGAGAAACGTGTTTCCCATTCCGCAAATCGGCATCTACAATCCGAAGCTCTACCGGTTCGTGGTGTCACGGCTGGCCCAGGTGGTCCGCGCAGCGGCGAAGGACCGGGCCGGCGCGGTGGTGGGCACGGCGGCCTGCCGTCTGGAAGGCTGGAATCGGAACCGGCGGCACGACGACGGGCCGGTCGATTCGGAGCTGGTCGTCACGCGGATCGACTCGGTGGACGGACGTCCCATCGCAGCCCTAGTCGGCTTCTCCGCCCATCCGACGATCCTGCTGGCCGAGCACATGCAGTTCTCCGGCGGATGGCCTGGCCACCTGCAGCGGGGCTTGGAGACGCTGGTGGGCAACGGCGTGACGGCCATGTACTACAACGGCGCCCAGGGTGACCAATCACCGGTGCTGCGGGGCGGCAGCGGGTCGGATCGTTGGGAAGCGTCACAGCGGTACGGCCACCGGTTGGCTGACGAGGCTTTCAAGTTGTGGCGCCAGATCCAAACGGACGAACACGTCACGCTGGTCGCCAGCCGGCACAGCTTCCGGCTGCCCAAGATGCAGTGGCATTTGCGCTTTACGGAAACCGGCGGCGCCGAATACGGCCTGACCAAGGAACTGCTGGAACGCATCCTGCCCCTCTTGTTGCCCAGGGAAGCGTCCAGCACGGCCGTGCGCCTGAACGATTGGGTCCTGGTGGGCGTGCCCGGCGAGATGACCGCGGAATTGGGGTTGGAGTTGAAGAAACAGGTGCGGCGAAGCACGGGGGCCCCATACGTGGCCATCGGCGGGCTGGCCGACGAGTGGATCAGCTATATCCTGTCCGAAAGCCAGTACCGGCAGGGCGGCTACGAAGCCAGCGTGAGCTTCTACGGCCCCACCCTGGGGCGCGTCGTGCTGGAGGGTTGCCTGAGGGCGGCGGCCGGACTGGGCGAACTCGGCCCCGGCTGCCGCAACCCCGCCACGGACCCATGAGGAGGTGCAAGGCTCAACCGCCGGGCCGCCCCCCGTGGCGCCCCGCGCCGCGATGACGGGCTTCCAGCTCCAGCAGCCGCCTTTTCCAGCGGACCCCTCCCGGTGCCGAGTATCCGCCGATCGATCCTCCCGCGCCGACGACTCGATGGCACGGGATAACCAGCGGAACGGGGTTACGGGCCATTGAGTTACCCACCGCCCGGGCCGCCTCGGGGCGCCCGAGCATGGCAGCCAATCGCCCATAGGTGGTCGTCTCGCCATAGGGAATCCGCCGACAGTGGTGGTAGACGGATCGAGCGAACTCGGACATCCCCCCTAGGTCGACCGGCACGTCCAGGAAATCCTCCACCGCGCCAGCAGCGTAGTCGGCCAGGCGCGAGGCCAAATCGGGGTTCCAACGGGCCAAGGCCAGCCGCCGGCCCACCCGCCGCTGGATGGCGCGTCGGGCAGCCGTGGCCGTGCGGTGCCCAAAGGTCAAGTGCTTCAGCACCGGACCGGAACCGCTTACGGCCATCCACCCGAAAGCGGTGGGAAACACAGCAACCAAATCACCTTGGTCGTCCATCGACAAACCCGCCGTACCCAGTCTCACCGGCGGTCCCCCCGGCCGCTGGCACAACCAGGGGTATCCGGCTGCCGGCGATCCGGCACAGCGGCCAACAGAGCCGCTCCCGCCGGTGACCGCCGCCGCAAGGCTTTGACAGTATCGGGTGCCCGGCCGTATACTACAAGCAGTCAACCATGGGGAGCGTGGGATCCTGCTAGTGGTCTACTGCCAGCATTCTCCGCACGAGCAGTTCAGGTGGACAACGCCGGGCCCGGACCATGCCCCGTGGGAAGGACGGCGGTCTAGCGAGGGATTTCTCGCCCCTCAATCGGCGGCTTTCTCACCCGTTTTCCCGACCAGTGAGGATCTTTCAGGATGAACCCATACAGCTCGCTCTGCGACGATTTCTACGTCAACA
>DQVB01000553.1 GCA_015661985.1 Planctomycetota bacterium
AGGAACCCAGAATGGCTTGGAAACCTCGGTGTTGAAACAGTGCGTACCGTGCCTAGATGCGGGTCGTGGCTTGCCGGCAGGCCTCGGGTAAACTCCGCCAATTAACCCACGGAGGATTTCCCGCAATGACATCGAACTGCCCAAGGAAAAGTGGCATAAAGGCGTTCTGGAGGATGCGTCCCCAGATGCCGTCGAGCCCTTGCTGGTGCAGGCCGAGGAGTCTCTCGTAGAGGCTCTGCAAGATCGACCGCGCAGCTTCGCCTCGGCCGTCACGACCGTCCCATCTCGTCTCCTCAATGCCAAGTACATCCCGGGCACGCTCAAGGAACACATCGGCGGCCACCTCGCTGGCCACGCACTCTTCGGCCAGATTGCACAGGTTGTCGATCTGCTCCCGTGTGGTCAGGCAGCTCGGAATATCCATCGTGCCGACCGCGGTTTTGAGCTCATAACGATCCTGGGAGAAGAGGTCCTCGCCGGCCGCCGGCGTGAGAATCGAATCGGCCAGGTAGACCGGGATGTCGATCTCGCGCGTGCGATGCGCCAGCAAGTCGCCCAGGGCCAGCAGGTAGTTGGTCCGCGCTGCCACCACCGCCAGCGGGTTCAGGTCGATGCCCACGATGTTGTTGAAGATCGTCTCCAGCGTTTCCTGCTCGTTGAGGCCCTCGCGCATACAACGCTCGCGAAGCCGCCTGAGCCAGCACCAGGAACGTGCCGGAGCCGCAGGCCGGATCGAGCAGCCGCTTGTCAGTTTGGTCTTCGTAGCCGACCTCATTCAGCACGTCTTCGGCCAGCCAGTCGGGCGTGTAGTACTCGCCCAGATCGTGGCGGATTTCCCTGGGCATGAGCCGATGATACAGCTTCTTGAGCAGGTCGCGGGCCTGCTCCGGGCTGACTTCGAGCGTGCCGGGGTCGTAGTCCTTGAGCCGGTCGAAGAGCAGCCGAACGGCATGAGCTACATCTGCATCCCAGGCGGTCAGGTACCACTTGAAGAAGTCGCCTTCGAGGAAGTTGCGGATGCCCAGCGTGCGGAAGATGCCGCCACGCTCCAGCTCCTCCATCTCGCGCTTCAACTCGTCGTCCGGAAGCTGGTACAGCGAGCCGAACCGAGCGCCGAATCCGGAGACGAACCGAGACAGGGCGTAGAACGCGATCAGCTTGATCAGCAGGGCATAGTACGTGTGGACGGTAAAGAATAGGCGCGGTGGGTCCACGGCGCCGCGCGGATCGATCCCAAGTCCCCGGGCAAAGGCACGCAGCTCGGGCTTGTTCCGCAACGGGCGCGAACCCTCTTCGTATCCGGTCACCTCACCGAAGAATGTCTGCCACTGCTCGAAGAGCTTGTCGACAAGGTCCTCGGTGTCGTCATCCAGCACGCGGCACAGGGCACGATAAAGTGGACGGGCGATCTGCTGCGTGGTCAGCGTGTTGCTGCCAAAATCCTGCACCAGGTTGTCGGGCACCAGGGCCTTGCCGGAGACCAGAGAGACCAGCAATCGGAGAAAGCGGCCAGCGCTGTGTTCGTGGACCGGCTCGATTTCCGGCTCGGTCCAATGCCCGTGGATTTTTCGGACATAGATGAAATAGCACCCGTCCAGGGCTACGCCGACCAGCCTGTGAACCCGCTGTCGTTCGGCCCGGGCCACGCCTTCGACGTAATCCTTGGCCTGCTGGATGGCGTGTGCGGTCGCTCCGTGACTGGGATCGTCCCGCAAGCGCCCGGGCGCCTCGTATTCGATGATGAGCCGATTGTACGTCGCGTCCACCCGACCAGTGACGAGGCTTCGTTCCTCCTGCACGATGAAGGGAATGAAGGGAATGTTGAGCCCCCGGGCCCACGACTCAATGGTGAAGGCGAACCGGGTTCGGAAGCGTGCCTCGCTCCCCTGGCACTCGCTGGCAGCCTCCTGGATTTCCCGGGTGATCCCGGGCGCGTCCTTGCTGATCTGGCTGCGAATCTTCTCGACGCGGCTGGCCGTTGTAGCGGTCGATGTCGGCATTGCTGATTCCCGCTGATGGTCCCAGGTTGCCAGCGCAAGTCCGGTTATGATTGCACACACCGCCAGAGCAAAGAGGACGACATCCCCCAACTGAGGGAGGTTCGGGAGCACTGACAAGTATGATAACACCGTAGCGAGAGCGGCGTAAACGAGGTATCCCGACACTGATGGGGACCACGTGACACCGCAGTGGTGGGCATCCTGCGGTGGAGTCGCTACGCTGGCGACCATCCCAATCGCTCCCGGGTACTGCTGGGGATCTTGTTTTTGATTTACCGATTCGGTAAACTACAATTTAGTGAGGGTCGATTATGGAAATACACTTTGCATCAAGGAAGGTCCAGAAGCTGTGCAACTCCGAAAAGGAGATGCGTGCCAAGCTCGGGACACGCAATGCGGAACGGCTCAAACGGCGACTGGCCCAACTGAAAGCGGCGGTGACTCTGGAAGACATCCCGAGAGTGCCGCCGACACGATGCCATGAGTTAGGCCAGGATCGCAAAGGCCAGCTCGCGGTGGACCTGGTCCATCCGAAGCGGCTTATCTTCAAGCCGGACCACACCCCGATCCCGACGAAGGAGGATGGTGGATTGGACTGGTCGCAGGTCACCGCCATCCTAATCGTAGAGGTTGTCGACTATCACTAATCTGAACGGAGGTCAGTAACAAAACGGTGCGCTCCCGGCCGAACGGGGAGCAAGGTGGGCCAGCTACCGAACGCTGGCAAACAAAGGAGGTGCAGCATGGCGCGGAAGAAGACAAAAAAGGCCGGACGCTACCCCTACGATCCCGACTATGCGATTCCGCCCGGAGAAACCCTCCAGGAAACCATTGACGCGCTGGGCATTGATCAACGGGAATTGGCCGCGCGAGCGGGGCTTTCGGCCAAACACGTGAATCAGGTGATCAGGGGCGTGGCTCCCATCACCCAGGACACTGCGATTCGCCTGGAGCGGGTTACGGGCGTCCCTGCGCGCATGTGGAACAACCTGGAGGCCAACTATCGCGAACAACTGGCGCGGCTTCAGCAGAAGAAGCGGCTGCAAAGGGACCTGGAGTGGCTAAAGACAATTCCCACAAGGGAATTGATCGCCCGAGGCAAGATCAAGGACCAGCCCGATAAAGTGGGCCTGCTAGAAGAGGTCCTGCGATTTTTCGGCGTCGCGACTGTGGATGCGTGGAAGCAAGGCTGGCAGATGCCCCAGTTCGCGTTCCGTAAATCGCTCGCCTTCAAGGGTGAGATCGGTGCAATGGCGACGTGGCTCCGTCTGTGTGAACTGCAGGCGCGAGAGATAGAGTGCGAACCGTTTGACAGAGCTAGGTTCAAGACGGCGCTGGAGGGAATTCGGGGATTGACCGTCGAAGAGCCAGAAGTTTTCGTCCCGGAAATGATCAAGCGTTGCGCCGGTGCCGGCGTTGCAGTAGCTCTGGTGCCGGAAATCAAGAAAGCCCCGGTCAACGGTGCCGCGAAGTGGCTGACACCTAATAGGGCCATGATCGGTTTGAACCTGAGAGGAAAGAGAAACGACATCTTTTGGTTCACCTTCTTCCATGAGGCCGGGCACGTCCTGAACGACAG
>DQVB01000109.1 GCA_015661985.1 Planctomycetota bacterium
CGCCCCAGCCGGCGCTGTACGGCTGCTGCCGGCCGGTGCGCTGGTCGAAAAAGGCCGCCAGCGCCCGGCCGCTCGGCACGGCCAACTGATCTCGCACGATTGCCAGATATCCCTGCGGCGACAGGCCCGCGTCCCAGGCCCCGCCGTGGTCCTGGTTGGCCGCCGGGATCAAGGCGCAGTCGCTGTTGACCCAAACCGCCTCGCCGCTTTCGGCATTGACCGCGCACACCCAGACGCCTTCGAAGGGAAAGACGCCGGCAGCGAAGTAGATCAGACCGTCGGCCAGCACCGGCCCGCCACGAGCCGGCCAGCGCGAGACCAGCCGCTCGTGCCCCAAAACCTTCTGGCCCCTCAACTCGGGCGGCACCGGCGTGAACTTCCAGCGCAGCCGGCCGCTGCCCGCATCGACGCAATACAAATAGCCGTCGTCAGAAACAAAGTAGATCTTCCCCTGCCACGCAACCGGTGCCAACCGTACCGGGCCCTCGGCGAAGAACGTCCACCGCACCTCACCCGTCTCGGTATCCAGCGCCGTCACGCTGTCGGTCACCATGGAAGGCACAAACATCGTCTTGCCCATAACGACCGGCTCGTACGACAGGTCAAAGCACAGACGGTTATCGTGCGGGAAGGCCGGTCGCGGCGCCGGCAGCTCGCGTTTCCACAGCAGGTGCAGCTCGGCGGGCAGCTCCACCGGCGAGGCCGCCGTCCGACCCGCATCGTAGCGCCACATGGGCCAGTCCGCAGCCGGCGCCTTAAGACCCACCCAGCCGACAGATGCGGCCAGGACGGCCGCCGAGATGACCTTGCCTCTCAGTGTGCGTCCGCAGTTCTCGCTTCTCATGACAACCTCCCGCCGGAATGACTCAGGGGCCTTCCTTTTCCCGCCTCGAAAGGCCGGAATGTCCGATTCTCGCCTTCGGGTTCTTCTCGCTCCCCTGGATCGCGTAGAGGTGCCGCCATGTGGCCACGTAGAGTACGCCGTTGGCGGCCGCCAGGCCAGCAGCCGCCATGGATGCGGCCAGCGCCTCACGCCGCGTCATCTTGCCCGTTTTCTTCTCAGACATCGCGTTCTCCCTCTTGCTCATGGGGTCATTCAAAGATGGCAAAACGTTCGTTCAAAACAGCCACCCGACGGCAATTTTCCGTTTTTTTCTTCTTCGCCTTTTCGTTTGCGGCCGACACGCCGCAGGCGAAGCGGTCGTTCGGGCGGCACGTCGAGCTTCATGGCTCGTTCTCCTTCTTTTGGACCAACTCGATCAGGATGCCGTCCGGGTCCACGGCACAGACGACGCCGGCTGCGTCCGGTGCGGCGATCGGTTCGGTCAAGAAGCGGACGCCCTTGGCCTTCAACTGCTCGTAGGCGGCGCGCACATCCTCGACGAAGAAGGTCAGCCAGCGCACGCCGGCAGCGAACTTGGGCGAGCGGCGCGGGGGTGGATCGGCGATCTGCATCAGCTTGATCAGCGTACTGCCCGCGCGCAGGCGCACGTGCCGGAACCCGCGCGGCGCCAGGCCCGCACCGCGAGCTACTTCGTCCGGAATCCGGATGTCCTGGACGATCTCCAGGCCCAGTTGCTCGTGATAGAACCGCAACGATTCCTCGAAATGGCTGCAAACGATGCCGATATCAACGACCGCGTGTGTCAATTCCAGCCCCGCGGTGGTCGCGCCTTTTGCTTGCCGTGCCGTTCCCCTGGCAGGCTGCTGGGCACCTGCGGCGGTCCCTGTGTCCGACAGAAGCGGCAAAGCTGCCGCACAGCCGAGAAACTCGCGTCGCTTCATGGTCCTGTGTCCTCCCTTGTTGCGTCTGGTGTGAATCGCCATAAGCGGCTCGCGACGGCCCGCTGCGAGCCCGAACGGAGCCGGTTTGCCGGTTTGGAGTGCGGTGCTCGTGCACCGCTTTTGATCTAAAGCGGCAGGGGGCTGCCGCACTCCAAAAAGGCACCTCACTGTCGTTGAAGCTCGATCGCACATACCAGCGGGACGGTCTCGCGATTCGCCTCGCTGGCGCGGCTGATGAACTCGATCGTAATGTTGTCGTCCGCCTGGATGCCAGGAAATTCTTTTACCAGTGCCCGGTTCGGCCCGCCAGCTTCTTTCACGATGTCGAGTTCTTTGGCCACCAATTTGTCCTCGATCTTGATATCGAAGACACGGCGGCCCGGCTGGTCGTTGAACAGGTCGGCGAAATGGAGGCGCACGGTGTACGCGGCGTCCGGCTCGGTGCCGGGCACGACCAGTCGGCGGATGCCGAGGCAGCCGTGCGTGTAAAGCCACGGGTCGGTGGTGCCGGCCACAGGCGTGAAACGGGAGCTGCGATTGAAGAAGCCGAATCCGGGCAGCGTGTCGATGTGCAGGCCGAACGTCAGCTCGATATGAGTGCCGCCCGGCCGCGGGTAGCTGAGCCAGAGGGTGCCGTCGGCGGATCGCCGGTCGCCGAAGCCGCCCAGGTTCACCGCCAGACGTTTGACGTAGTGCGGGCCGCGTGAGGCGACCCGTTTGAACTTGGCCGCGTAGGTGCCCCACATGGTCTCCTCGCGCTTCGGGCACGGCTGCAACACGACCGTCGCTTGCACGGCATGCGGGCACACGCAGCCGGAACTGGCCTCCGGAGCGATGACCAGGCCGGCAGCCGGCACGCCGTTGATGTGGCAGCCGAGTCGTTGGCCGCGGAAATGGATCGTGCCGGTGTAGTGGGCCAGGTCGATAAGCCCAGTGGTGAGCGAGCGCATGATGAGCAGGTTGGGGCAGCCGGACGGAAGCCCACAGTGATGGCCGCGGCCGAACTGGAACGGGATGCGCTCGCCCGTAATCGGATGCTCGACCATGATCTGCCGGCCCGTCTTCAGGTCGAACGCCCACGGATGAGCGTAAATGACACCGCCGACGACGCAGGGCCGCGTCAGGTAGCCCAGCGCCTGCGACTCGTATTTCAATCCGCGCCAGAGGAGTCGGCCGTCGTCGGCGGCCAGAGCGATCATGTTACGATCGGCCAGCCTGCCGCCGACCAGGTCGCCCCAGTAGTGGTTGTTCCAGAAGGCGCCGAAGATCAGCAGCACGCCGTCCTGGTAGGCGAGGTGCAGTGCGTCGCTTCCGTGGCGGCGTGGCAGCGTGCAGAAGCTGAGGTCCATCGCGCGCTGCCAGAGCCGCTTGCCGCTGCTCGCCGCCAACGCCACGATGCGGCGTATGTCGCGTGCGGCAGCGTCGACGTCCGGCAGTTCCGCGATCGCCCGCGCACGCTCGTCGGCCGTCACCTGCGTTTGCGTGAAGAACACGCGGCCGTCGCCGATGGCCACCGTGCCGGGATCGATGCTCGGCGCTGCGTGCCGCCAGCGGACCTTGCCGGTGGGTATGTCGATCGCCAGAATCCATGCCCGCCGCTCAGCTTGCTCGGCAGTCACGCCCCGCCGGCGCTGCTGCTCGGTCGGGCCGCCGCCGATGCAGACTCCGAATAGCGTGTTATCGACGACGCGGATATCCTGCCAGCGCGTGCCGTCGGGCGCGGGGTAGGTGGCTTCGGTGCGGCCGGTGGTGCCTTCCAGGCGGAAGCAATCGGAACCGATCGCAATGAAGAAGTCCTGGTCGTTACAGGCAATGTTTGAGCCGCGTTGAGCGCTGCCCCAAGCCGCCCCGGCCAGATCACGCTGCCAGAGCCGCACGCCGTTGTAGCAGTCATAGGCCATGATCACGTTATTCTCTTCCAGGTAGAACCGGCCGCCGGCCACCAGCGGGCTCGGCTGCGCCTTGTGCAACACGCGTGTTGGGCCGGGCGATCCGTACCAGAGCAGGCGCAGCGGCCAGCGTGCCAGCCGCTCGTCGGAAGAAGATGTATTCGCCGGGCTGCCATACTGGTAGGTCCAGCGGCCGGCACCGGGTAGCGCTCCGCGCCTGATCTTGGCCCAGAAGCCGGCCCGCTCGATCAGTTCAACCTTCGCCTCGGCACTGGGCAGCGCCGCGAGCCAACGTTTGAGCGTCTCGGTCCGTTCCGGCCGCTGCGCAAGCGCCGCCGGCCAGCCGACCAGTGCCACGCCGCCGCACG
>DQVB01000191.1 GCA_015661985.1 Planctomycetota bacterium
ATATTGCTTGAATTATGTGAGCGGCCCTTTTATGCTACGGATACAGGCTAGGCCATATCGTCCCTGAAGGATGAGCTAGGATGCTAGTAGAGGAGCGGCGGAATCGACTTCTTGAGTTGGTCAGGGTTCGGCGGTTTGCTTCGCTGCCCGAATTGGCCGAGGAGTTGGCCGTTTCCGAATCGACCATCCGGCGAGACTTGGAGCAGTTGGAAGAGCAGGGCGTGGCCCGACGGATCCACGGCGGTGTGCTTTATTGCGGGACCAGCCCCAAACTGCCCCACTTTGAGGTGAGGCAACCGGCCCATTGGGCCGAAAAGCGGGCCATTGCCCAGCGCGCCGTACGATTGATCGAGGACGGTGACACGGTTTTGCTCGATGGTGGGAGCACGACCTACGAGGTGGCTCGCCTGTTGGTTGGCCGGCCCCTGCACATCGTGACCAATTCGTTGCCGGTGGCCAACTTGTTTGCCGCGGACACGTTGAGCGACTTGGTCATGGTGGGCGGGAACATCTGTCCGCGGACCGGGGTGGCTCAGGGGCCGTTGGCCGACCAGATGTTGGCTTCGCTGCGGGTGCGGCGCACGGTGCTCAGCGTGGCGGGGGCGAACGAGGAGGGGTTTTTTAACAACAATCTGCTGCTGGTGGCCACCGAGCAGGCGATGATGCGTGCAGCCGAGGAGGTGATCGTGGTCGCCGACAGTTCGAAGTTTGGTCGTCGCAGTTTGGGCCACGTCTGTCCTTTGGGGGCAGTCCAGCACGTGGTGGTGGACGAAAGGCTCGAGGGCAGCTGGCGGGCCAGGCTGCGGGAGGCCGGCGTCGATTTGGTTTTGGCCCAGTTGACCGACGGTCAGCCTTCAGGCGGCAGGAAGTAGGACGCAGCCATGATCCGCGTAACGCCATTGGATCGCAGCGCGATCGAACAGATTGTTCGTCAGGTGGTGTTGGAGCGGTTTGCCCAACCGCCGGAGCGGCCGCGCTTGGTGTTGAGCATTTCGGCCCGTCATGTGCATTTGAGCCAGGAGGACGTGGAGCGGCTTTTCGGGCCCGGGCACAAGCTCACACCGATGAAGGAGCTGTATCAGGAAGGGTTTTACGCCGCCGAGGAAACGGTGATGCTGGTAGGGCCGAGGCGGCGGATGTTGCCCACGGTGCGGATCTTGGGGCCGCCACGGGGCTCCAGCCAGGTGGAGCTGGCTTTTACCGACGGGATTTCCTTGGGGATCGACCTGCCGGTACGTCCGAGCGGTCAGATCGAAGGAACGCCGGGTTGCGTGCTCGTCGGGCCCCACGGGGCGGTGGAGCTCGAACAAGGGGTGATCCGGGCCGAGCGGCATGTGCACATGAGCCCTGGGGACGCCGAGTATTATGGCGTGCGCGACGGAGAGCGGATGAACCTGCGGATCGAATCGGCCACGTGCACGACCGTCTATGAGCAGCTTTTGGTGCGGGCCCAGGAGGGCATCAAGCTGGAAGTGCATCTGGACACCGACGAAGGCAACGCGGCGGACGTGGATCACGCGACCCATATCGAGTTGTTCAAACCGTAACGGTCTTTTTTTCGGGAGAAGCAAACCATGGCGAAGGCAATGGAAGCGCTGGGGATGATCGAAGCGAAAGGGTTTGTGACGCTGGTGGAGGCCAGCGACGCAATGCTCAAGGCGGCCAACGTCCAGTTTCTGGGTTGGGACAAGGTCGGCAGCGGGCTGGTCAGTGCCTTTGTCACCGGCGACGTGGCCGCGGTGAAGGCCGCCACCGACGCCGGTGCGGCGGCCGGCAGCCGGATCGGCGAGGTGGTCAGTGTGCAAGTGATCCCCCGGCCGCACGACGACTTGGGGATCGTGCTGCCGGCCCCGGCCAAGCCGAAGCGCAGCGCCGCTTCCTAGCCGGCGCCGGCGTTTCTCGACGGCTCTAGCCCAGCAGGTCAACACGCAACACGAGGACAGAATCATGCAAGATGCGATTGGACTGATCGAAACCCGGGGCCTGATCGGACTGGTCGAGGCGACCGACGCGATGGCCAAGGCGGCCAACGTGCAGATCGTCAAGCGGATCCAGATCGGCGGCGGGCTGGTGACGACCGTGGTCCGCGGGGACGTAGGCAGTGTGCGGGCGGCGGTGGAGGCCGGCGCCAATGCGGCCCAGCGGGCCGGGGAACTGGTGGCCAGCCACATCATTCCGCGGCCGGCCGAGGGCGTGATCGAGGCCTACCTGCAGTAGCCCCTGGCGCGGCCCCCTGGGCCGGGCCGCCGGCCTTGCGCCCCTCGGGCACGGAGGTCAACAGGAGAAGGAAGCCATGAAAATCCTGGTAGCCAACCTCGGGTCGACCAGCTTCAAGTACCGGCTGTTCGACATGCGGGACCAGCGCCAATTGGCCCGCGGCGGGATCGAGCGGATCGGATCGCCTGAAAGTCTTTGCCGGGTCGAGATCGGCGACCACCGCCAGGAAACCACCTTGGAAGTACCCGACCATGCCGAAGCGGTCCGCCAATGCCTGGCGCAGCTGACCGATCCGGCTGCCGGGTGCCTGCGGGACGCCTCTGAAGTGTCGGCCATCGGCTTCAAGGCGGTCCATGGGGGGCGGTTCACAGGCGTCCAGCGCGTGACTGACGAGCTGTTGGATGCCATGGAACAGATGAGCCCTGTGGCCCCGGCCCATAACCCGCCCTACATACGGGCCATGCGGCTGGTGCACCAGAAGTTGCCGCACATCCCCTTGGTGGCCGCCTTCGAAACGGATTTCCACCGCACCATCCCGGACCGGAACCGCTATTACGCCGTCCCGTACGGATGGGCGGAAGAAGCAGGCGTGCGCCGCTGGGGCTTCCACGGGGCCAGTCACCGGTACATCGCCACGCGCACGGCGGAACTGCTCGGTCGGGATCGGCTGCGGATCATCTCCTGCCATTTGGGAGGGTCCAGTTCCCTGTGTGCCATTCGCGATGGCCGCAGCGTGGCCAACAGCCTGGGGATGAGCCCTCAGACGGGGGTGCCCCACAACAACCGCGTGGGCGATTTCGATCCCTTTGCCATCCCGGTCGTGATGCGACACACCGGGATGTCCTTGGAAGAGGTGCTCGAGGCCCTGGCCACGCGCAGCGGCCTGCTCGGCCTGAGCGGCACCAGCGGCGATGTGCGGGACATCAGCCAGGCGGCCGAAGGGGGCGACGCCCGAGCCCGATTGGCCTTGGACGTATTCGCCTCCAGCGTGCGCCACTACCTGGGCGCCTACCTGGTCGAGCTGGGTGGGGCCGACGTGATCGTCTTCACCGGCGGGATCGGTGAAAACCAGCCGAACGTCCGGGCCATGGTCTGTCGTGATCTGGAGCGGCTGGGCATCGTGCTGGACCAGGAGGCCAACGCCACCGCCCGAGGCGAAGCGGCGATCCACGCCCCCGAGAGCCGCGTGCAGATCCGGGTCATCCCGACCAACGAAGAGCTGATCGTGGCCCGACAGGCCAAACAGCTGCTGGAGGGTGAGAAGTCATGTTCGTAGGTAAAGTCACCGGCTCGCTGGTCTCCACCCAGAAGGTGGACTCCATGACCGGCAGAAAACTGCTGGTAGTGGAACCCTACCGGCTGGACGCCGAGACCCGCGCCGTGCTCAAGACCACGGGCCGCACCTTCGTGGCCGTAGACACGGTGGGGGCCGGCGAAGGGGAGTACGTGCTGGTCACCCAAGGCTCCAGCGCGCGGCTGACGCCGGAAACCCGCAACCTGCCGGTCGATACGGTGATCATCGGCATCGTGGACAGTGTGCACGTGGACCAGCGCTGCGTATACCGCAAGCAGGAGAGGGCTGAGAACTGAGGCCGACCGGCCGCCTCGTGAGATCGGCCTGCTATGGGACGGAGAGGAACCAAGAGGAACCATCCATTGCGGAAGGCGTGGTTGTCATGCAAATGAGCGAAACGGTTGTCCGGAGCGTGGTGGAGGAGGTCCTTCGCCGCTTGAAGACCGACGGGTTGGCCGCCCCGCCGGTCTCGGGCGGGGGTTACCAGGGCCGTTTCGGCCAGTTCACTGCGGTGGACGAGGCCGTGGCGGCAGCGGCGGAGGCCTACGACCAGCTCTCCCGCAGCACGCTGGAACAGCGCAAGCGGATCATCGACCACATCCGCCGCATCGCCATCGAGCAGTGCGTGGAGCTGGGCACCATGGAGATGGAGGAAACCCGCATCGGGCGGCTGGAGCACAAGATCGAGAAGTTGAAGGTCCTCGGCCAACTTACGCCAGGCGTGGAATTCCTGCGCAGCGAAGTGTTCAGCGGCGACCACGGACTGGCCGTCATCGAACATGCCCCCTTCGGCGTGATCGGCGTCATTACCCCCGTGACCCACTCGCTGCCCACGCTCACTGGCAACGCCATCAACATGATCGCCGCAGGCAACACGCTGGTGGTGAATCCCCATCCCAGCGGGCGGCGCGTGGCCGCCGAAGGAGCCCGCCGGTACAACGAAGCCATCTACCGCGAGCTGGGTATCGACAATCTCATCGCCGTGATCACCGAGCCCACCCTGGAGACGGCCCAGGCGATCTTCCAACATCGGGACGTCAGCCTGCTGTGCGTTACGGGAGGCGCAGGCGTGGCCCGGGCGGCCATGCGCCAGGCGAAACGGGCCATCGTGGCCGGCCCCGGCAATCCACCCGTGGTGGTCGACGAAACGGCCGACCTGGACCGCGCCGCGCACTCGATCATCCGAGGTGCGGCCTATGACAACAACCTGCTGTGCATCTCGGAGAAACAGGTGTTTGTGGTCGAACAAGTCTTCGACGCCATGATGGCCGCCATGGAGCGGGCCGGGGCGGTGCGGCTGGATGCCCGCGAAGTGGACGCGCTGGTGCGCGTGGCCGTTACCACGGTCGGCGAAGGCGATGGGAAACACGAGGTGCCCAGCCGCGACTTCCTGGGCCAAGACGCCGCCGTGTTGGCTCGCGGGATCGGCAAAAACGTCCCCCAAGACGTGGAGTTGCTGTTCGGCGAAACCGACGAGTCGAACCCCTTCGTCTACGTCGAACAGATGATGCCCTTCTTGCCCTTCGTCCGCTGCCGCGACGTGGAGGAGGCGATCGAAAGGGCCCACCAGAGCGAACACGGGTTCAAACACACGGCCATTATCCATTCGAAAAACGTAGACAACATGACTAAGATGGGCAAGGTCATGGAGACCACCCTGTTCGTCAAAAACGGACCC
>DQVB01000175.1 GCA_015661985.1 Planctomycetota bacterium
AGACAAAAACGCGATCAAGGACAAAAGGAAGCGAAGGTGGATCGAAGGTATTGTGTTCCTGGGAGCCGGAGTCCGATGCAATCGCTTTGAGGACCGGCATGCCCAGAACGGTCGACTTGAAGGGGAGGGCGCAAATTGAGCTTTGTCTACTGGCTGATGCTACTGGAGTTGGTGCGAGGACATTTTGCTGAGGTGTTCTTCGTTTTGCTGGGCCTGGCTTACTACGAGTATATGTGCGGCGCCTCCAGACGGGATTAACCCTTGGGGGGAATCCTAGGCGAGCGGGCCCGACAGGCGTCAGCGCAGGATACCTCGCCTCGGCGTACCAAGGCGAAATCGCATCGTGCGTCGATATGAGGCGGAAAGGAGGAAACCTATGAGTCATGTGGTTACCATCCAGACGGAGGTACGGGATGGGGTGGCCGTGGAGGCGGCCTGCCGAAGGCTAAAGTTACCGCAGCCGGTTGTGGGGGAATTCGAGCTCTATAGCGGCAAGGTTGCCGGCGTGGGTGTCCGGCTGCCCGGCTGGGTCTATCCTGTGGTGTGTCAACTGGGTTGCGGGAAGCTGTGCTACGATAACTTCGAGGGGCGCTGGGGCGAGCAGAGCCAGCTGGAGAAGTTTCTGCAGGCCTATGCGGTGGAGAAGGCGAAGCGGGAAGCCCGGCGCCAGGGGTACACGGCGGTCGAGCAGCAGCTTCCGGGCGGTTCAATCAAGCTGACGATCCAGCTGGGAGGAGGCGGACGATGAAACATATCGAGATCGTCGTGAGTCGGGAAGGCAAAGTGGCCGTCCGGACGTTGGGGTTTGTTGGTCCAGGCTGTCGCGAAGCGAGCCGCTTCGTGGAAGAAGCTTTGGGGAAGCGTCTGATGGAGCAGCGAACAGCCGAATTCTACCAGGACAATGTCACCCGCCGGAGCGAACGGGAGAAGGCCTGAAGGGGTGACGGCCGCCTACCGCTGGCCAAACGGGGGTTTTCACCGTCGGGCGATGGACACGTTTGCCAGCTATCGGCACAGCCCGAGGGTGGTCACTTCTGGCGCTGCCGGGGCGGGCGTTTCTATCCTCTGTGGATAACCCGGCGGCAGTTCTATCCGGCGTATTTCGGGACTGTAGCAAGAAAACAGGGGATTTCACGACCGCGTCACGTGGCGAAGCCTTTGACCGCAGAGTGCGCAGAGTCCGCTGAGGCAATTGAATGAAGAGATGCTCCGTGAACGGCCCTGCGTTCTCTGCGTCCTCTGGAGCCAGGAACTGCGCGAAAAGCCACATTCTTGGTTGCGGTCGGCTCCATCCCTGCAACGGTGCTACACACTCCGTATTTCGCAGCTTTTCTGGCGGGGCGTTGTGTTGCTGTTTGTCGAGGTAAAGAAAGGCACGAGGAGCCCGATGATGACGTTTTCCCGGAATCTGGTGGAGTACGTTTCAGCGTGTTTTACGGGGCTATGGATTCGCAGTTTCGAGCCCGAGGAGGCTTTGCGGGAGATCGCCGGGGTGTGTCACGAGGAGGGTTGGCGGCTGGCCGTTTGGGACATCGACCGGGGGCTTCAGATTTCGGGGGCCGAGCCGCCGGTGGAAACCGGTGCGGCCGATCCCTTGGGGGCGGTCCGGGCGGCGGAGGCTTTGGCCGCCCCGGAAAGCTCCTCGCTTTTGGTGCTGTCCAACCTGCATCGGTTCCTGGACAACGCCGAGATGGTTCAGGCCTTGGCGCGCCAGGTCCATCTGGGCAAGCAGACCCGTACGTTCCTGGTGGTGCTGTCGCCGGTGGTCCAGCTGCCCGTGGAATTGGAGAAGCTTTTCGTGGTCTTGGACCATGACCTGCCGGAACGGGCGCAGTTGGAAGAGATCGCCCGGAGGATCGCCACCGAGGAGGGGGAGTTGCCCGACGGGGTGGAGCTGTCCCGGGTGCTCGATGCGGCGGGCGGTCTGAGCCGCTATGAGGCTGAAGGCGCCTTCAGCTTGAGTCTTGTGCGCCATGGGGCGATACGGCCGGAGGCCATTTGGGAGCTGAAAGCCGGGATGCTCAAAAAGAGCGGGCTTGTGAGTTTGCATCGGGGCGGTGAGACCTTTGCCGGGCTCGGCGGGCTGGAAGCTTTGAAGAGCTTCTGTCTTCGTGCCATGGGGCCGGCGGGGCACAAAAGTCGTCTCAGGCGGCCCCGCGGCGTGATGCTCTTGGGCGTACCGGGCACCGGCAAATCGGCCTTTGCCAAGGCGTTGGGGGCGGAGACGGGCCGGCCCACGCTGATCCTCGATGTAGGGGCCCTTCTCGGTTCACTGGTGGGGCAAACGGAACAGAACATCCGCCGGGCGCTCCAGATCGCCGACCGCATGGCCCCGTGCATCTTGTTCTGCGATGAGATTGAAAAGGCCCTTAGCGGCGTAGCCTCCAGCGGCCAGACCGACAGCGGCGTCAGTGCGCGGCTGTTCGGCACCCTGCTCAGTTGGCTGTCGGACCACGAGAGCGACGTGTTCTTTATCGGCACGTGCAACGACATCAGCAAGCTGCCTCCGGAATTCAGCCGCTCGGAGCGCTTCGACGCTGTATGGTTTTTGGATTTGCCCGGAGCGGAGCAGAAGCGGGCCATCTGGGAGATCTACTACAGATTGTTCGGCCTGGACTTCAAGCAGCCGAAGCCGAACGACCGGGACTGGACGGGTGCGGAGATCCGTTCCTGCTGCCGCCTGGCCGCCTTGTTGGACGTACGGCTTGTTGAGGCAGCTGAGTATGTAGTGCCTGTGGCGCGGATGGCCGGTGACGCGGTGGAGCGGCTCAGGCAGTGGGCCGCAGGCAGGTGTCTGGATGCTGATCGGGGAGGCATCTATCGCCAGCCGGGCAGTAACAACGCTCACCAGACACGGCGCAAGCTTGTCCGAAGCCCCGAAGCCCCGATGCGGAACTCCTAACGTGGGACAGGCTTCCAGCCTGTCACCCACAACCCAAAAATGCGCGCACGTGACCCACGTGTGCGAGGAGTAGGAGTCTAATCCGGCCGCCGACGAACGGACAGAACGCTCCACGAAGCAAGGGGCGAGCGTGGCAAACTTCCGCAGAGCTGATGGGCCATTCGGCCTTCGTCCCGATCGACTCTCAACTCTCAAGGAGAACAGACTATGACTGCGACGTTGCTTGACCGGCCCGACTGCCATCCGGGCGCGTCGGCAGCCGAACGGTTGCGCCTGGCCACGGCGGCTGTGCGCGTCTCGCTCAGCTGGCTGGGAGTGCGCAAAACGCTCACACCGGAGCAGAAGGAGGTGGCTGCCGGGGCTTTCGGGGCTCAGGGCGGTTACTTGTCGGCAGGAAAAAGGCTGCTCGACACGCGGCATCCCGCCTTCCGGGCGGTCACGGCGGTCAAAAACCGCCTGGTCGGCTACTGGAAGTCCGTCAGCCTGCCCTATCCGGAACCGGGGATACGGCTGATTGCCCAGGACCGGGTCGAGGCTTTCGACGGGCGCATGCAGCAGTTCCGGGACCAACTGGCCGAGGCCGTGGAGCGGCTGGATGGCCACTACGCTGAGCTGAAGACGGCGGCTCGCCAGCGTCTGGGGACGCTTTACAACTCGGCCGACTACCCGCCGTCGCTGATCGGCCTGTTCGCCGTCGAGTGGGATTTCCCTTCGGTGGAACCGCCCGATTACCTGCGCGAGCTTAACCCGGAGCTCTACCGGCTGGAATGCCAGCGGGTACGGGCGCGGTTCGATCAGGCCGTGCAGCTGGCCGAAGAGGCTTTTGTCAGCGAGTTTGCCAAGCTGGTTTCCCATCTGACGGAACGCCTCAGCGGCAGCGCCGACGGCCGGCCCAAGGTCTTCCGCAACAGCGCCGTGGAGAATCTGGTGGAGTTCTTCGATCGCTTCCGGCGGCTCAATGTGCGCAGTAATCCGCAGCTGGACCGCTTGGTGGCCGAAGCCCAGCAGATTGTTCGGGGGATCGAGCCCCAGGCTCTGCGGGGCGACCAGGTCCTGCGTCAGCATGTGGCCGCGGAACTGGCCAAGGTGCAAAGTGCCCTGGACGACCTGTTAGTGGACCGGCCGCGGCGGAGGATCCTCCGCCGGCCGCGTTGAGTGGTTCCCCGTGACAGCGACGTTGGAGGATAGGCGCCGATGCAGATCGTCATTGCCCAGGACGGCTCGCTGCGGGCTGTCTACGCCGAGCTGATTGATCTTGCGGCCTTAGGGCAGATGGAGGTCCGCCGGGCCTCATGGGTCGATCCGGACGGGACCGGCCGCTGGTGGGCCGACCTGTCCCCTGCCGGCGGCCCTGTGCTTGGACCGTTCCACCGCCGCAGCGATGCCCTTGCGGCCGAGCAGGCCTGGCTGGAAAGCCACTGGCTGGCCACGACCTGCCTGAGCGAAAACAACGGTTCGTAAACTGCCATCGGTCTATTGCATGTCTCTCTTGTGCCGGCCGTCCCTCCTCTGCGGGGGGCGGCCGCTTTTTATGACCGCCCATGGCTGAAGAAAACAGGGGATGTCCAACCATGACACAGAAGGAACTCAATCGGGCCGTAGCCAAGGCTACAGGCGAAAGCGTCCGCATCATCGCCACTAGAGGGTTCCATCTCGTTGAAGCCTCACCAGACGGCGGCTGGGAGCTTTTCGGCGACGAGGAGACCGACCCGGAAAGCAAGATCCTGGATTGGGACCTTTTCGAGACGGAACGCCAGACGGCCCTTGCCTGAGAGGCCACTGGCAATGTCCGGCCGGCCCGACGCGTCCAGACCGCCCTGCACGCTATGTAGAGGTTTCTGGTACGCAGTCGGCTGGAACCTTCGCTGGGCCATTACAGACGGGATACCAGAACCGAATCTCCAGAACCTCGGACGAAAGGGTTAGCCATGAGAATTCTGTTTATCGCAAACCACGGGGGTGGCTTCGCCGATTACATCGACGTGGCGCCGGGGACCACGATCCAGGACCTGTTCCAACAGAAGCTGCCTTCCGAAAAGCCGGAGGATTACTTGATCCGGGTCAACCGCCAGCCGGTTTCGGCCGATTACGGGCTCCAAGAGGGTGACCGGGTCAGCTTTACGCCGACCAAAATCGAGGGGGCGTAACGTGAGGACCAGATCAACGGGAGTTGTTCGATCTTCCGGTGATCGAACAGGGGGCCGGGAGACCATCGATCCCGGCTCGTTTGATGATGTCTTTCGGCTGGGAAACATCTACTCCGCTCTTCGATTGGGAGCTTTCCCATGGACGCTCGTAAACGGACTGCACTGCGCGCCAGCATCCGAATCCGCGAGCAGCTGGGCCGGTTCGGCTGGCGGCGGTTTGATTTTGCACCTCTGGAAACCGCCTGGACGGAATGCCGGCGACTGATTCGACAATGGACGAAGGCTCGCCGCCGGAGCTGGTATTTCGCCGCTCGCCGCCTTGAAAACCAACTGGCCTATACCGCCAGCAAATGCCGCTTCTGCCTGGAGCAGATCGAATTGGAACTACAGCAGGCTGATCCCGAAGAGAAACTGGCAGGAAGCCGCGACATTTTTCAGGATCTATTGGCCCTGGAAAAAGAGTTCGCCGCAGTCGAGATCGATCTCCGGCGCGCCCAGGTATCGGTCACCACCGAAGAGATTCTGCTCGACGGCCTCAACCTGGGCCCGTTTCGTATCGTGTTTTCCTGGGAAGGAGTCGACGAGGAGCTGTCCTATGAGGTCGTCGCCTTGCAGCCGAACCCGTCCGTTCCCAACCCCAGTGTTACCCACCCCCACGTGCACAGCAATCGACTATGCGAGGGTGACGGCCGGCGGGCGGTGCGACTGGCTCTGCGGGGAGGCCGGCTGCTGGATTTTTTCCTGCTGGTGCGACAGATCCTCTCCCATTACCACTCGCCGGCAGCCTACGTGGCTTTGGAGCAGTGGAACGCGATTCCCTGCCGCGACTGCGGCGAACTGACGAGCCGCCAGGACCGCCACACATGTGCAGGATGTGAGGCGACGGTTTGCTCCGATTGTGTTGCGACCTGCCGGCGATGTGATCAAGACTGCTGCTCGCAGTGTGTAGGGGTTTGTTCCAGCTGCCGGAAGCTGCTCTGTTCGGAGTGCGTGGAGCCGTGTTACCACTGCAGCGAACTATTCTGTCAGGAGTGCTTAAGCCATGATGCCTGTTCCAACTGCCGCGGTGGGGGCGGAAGGGAAGAGCAAGGGCGGCAAGACGTCATCCCTGCAGAAGCGGGACGGTGAAAAGCCGCCCGCCCTTCGTTTCACCCCTTATGCGTGGGCCAAACTGCTTTACCTGCGGGATCGGGACGATTCGGAAGTGGGCGGATTGGCCGTCACGTCTGCGGAGGACCTCCTGCTGGTGAACGACATAAGGCTGGTGCTTCAATACTGCACGCCGGCCAGCGTCCGCTTCGATGACCATTCGGTGGCCGATCTGTTCGACGAGCAGGTGGACGCCGGGCTTCGGCCAGCCCAGTTCGCCCGGATTTGGGTCCATACCCACCCAGGCCGTTCCGCCCGGCCCAGCCGCACGGACGCAAAGACCTGGCTCCGCTGTTTCGGCCGAACCGATTGGTCGGTCATGTTTATCTTGGCCCGCGGTGGGCAGACTTACGCCCGGCTCCGGTTCGGTGTGGGCCCGGGCGGGTCGTTCCCTATCCCGGCGGAAGTCGATTTTTCGTGCCCCTTCCCGGCGGCCGATTTTGACGCATGGGAAAGGGAATACCGCAGGTACGTGCGCACCGAGGCCCCCCCGCTTGGCCGCCCGCAGCGGCGGGTGCCGTCCGAATGGAACGTGGATCTGTTCCGGGAGGTCGCGGGTGGCTGTGGCGATCTTGGCGACAACCGCTCTAGCGAGAGCCCTTTCTTGTACCAATACCATGAAAGGGAAGATTGTGGACCAAGTTTTTGATCGATTCGACCGCCAGGAGGATCTGGTACCGCGGGGGCGGCTGGCCGATCTGACCGTCTCGGTGATCGGTGTCGGGGCCATCGGCCGGCAGGTGGCTTTGCAATTGGCCGCAGGGGGTGTGCGTCGCCTGCGGCTTGTGGATTTCGATCGCGTGGAGTGGGTCAACGTGACCACCCAGGGGTACGGGGCCGGTGACGTGGGAGAACCCAAAGTCCGCGCCACCGCAGAAGCTGTTCGAAGGATCGATCCTTCGATTGATGTGATCGCCGTTGAGGATCGTTACCGGCCAAGACGTCAACGGGGCCAAGCCGTCTTCTGCTGTGTGGATTCTATCGCGGCGCGAAAAGCCATCTGGCGGTCCGCCGGCGGGTGCGTGGATTTCTGGGCCGACGGGCGGATGCTCGGAGAGGTGATCCGGGTACTGGTCGTGGCCGATGGCCGGGGGCGGGACTACTACGGGCGTACGCTCTTTGAGTCGCAGGAAGCCCAAACCGGACGCTGCACTGCCCGCGGGGCCATTTACACAGCCTCGATTGCCGCAGGAATGATGCTCCACCAATGGGCCCGCTGGCTCCGCGGCCAGCCGGTGGATCAAGACATCTGTTTCAACCTCCTGGCAGGCGAGCTGGTCGTCAGCCGGTAGCCGGCTTCTGCTCCCTGCGCAAGACTCTCAACAAAGGAGCCATCGCATGCCTCTGACAGTCAACGTCGGCCTGAGCAAAAAGCTCGGCCTGCCCAACTACGGCAGCGTCGGTGCAAGCTGCCACGTGGAGTTCGAGTTGGAGTCGAGCCTGTTGCAGAATAACCTGGAAGGGTTCCACCGCCATGTGCGAAACGCCTATGTGGCTTGCCGCCAGGCGGTCCAAGACGAGCTGGCTCGATACTCGGAAGTGACACGCTGTTCGGAAGATGATGCACCGCCGACCCAGGAATCGGCTGCGGTGGCCGGGGACTCTGCGGTCGATGCGCCCCGCCGGGACGGCCATGCCGCGGGGCGCGCGTCACAAAAACAGATCGACTACCTGCGCCAGCTGGCTCGCCAGATCCGGGGGGTGGGGGTCCGCCGGCTGGATGAAGTGGCCACCCGCTGGTGCGGCAAACCGATTGCAATGCTCACCAGCTTCGAGGCCAGTTCGCTTATCGACACGCTCAAGGCGGTCAAGGCCGGCGAGTCGGATCTGGACGTCGTTTTCCGGGGAGATCGGCCATGAATGGAGAAGCCGTTGCCGCGGATCATCCGCGTTCCGCCCACGGTGGTGTGTGGGACTACCTCAGCGCCAGCCGGCTCCTGAAGTGGCTCAATTGCCCGCTGGCCTTCAAGTTCCAGTACATCGACGGGCTGCGACCGCCGGCTACTCCCAGTCAGCTCTTGGGCAAAGTGGTTCATCGGGCGCTGGAAATCCTCCACCGGCACCGGCAACTCCATATCCCGATCACGGCGGGCGAGCTCTGCGGTCGGCTGCCGAGCGTCTGGGACGAAGTGGCCGGCACAGAACGAGCCCCGTTCTCTTCCCAGGCCGAGCGGGCCGCCCGGGAACAAGATGCCGCGAGGCTGGTGGCGGCCTACCTGGCCCAAATGCCCCCGGAGGAAACGCCTATGGCAGTCGAGATGGTGCTGGAGGCTCCACTGGTCGATCCCCGGACGGGCGAGGACCTGGGAATGCCCCTTCTGGGGATCCTCGACTTGGTCACCGCCGAAGAAAACGGGACGGTGATCGTGGATTTCAAGACGGCGGCCAGGACCAGCGAGCCTGTGGAGATACTGCACGAAATCCAGCTTACCTGCTACGCGTATCTGCTGCGCGCGGCCGCCGACCAGCGCGAAGCGGCCCTGGAGATCCGTACGCTGGTGAAAACCAAAACGCCCAAGATCCTTCGACACCGCTACCCCACCCGCTCGGCAGGGCATTTTGCAAGGTTGTTCGCTGTGGTGCGTGAGTACCTGGAGGCCCTGGATCGCCGACGGTTCACCTTCCGACCCGGACTGGCCTGTTCGATGTGTGCCTTCCGCCAAACCGCCTGCCCCAAATGGTCGGGCTGATATCACCAAACGGGCAAGGGCTCGTGCAAGGCACTCGGCAGCCTAACCGCGTTGCCGGGGATGTCGGCGTGGACGATTGGCAGAAAGGCCTTTCGTACAAGTACTGGTGAGGGTTTTTTGATCACCAGACGCCGCTCGGTCCAGAGAAGGGAGACCGTCTGACCAAACAGGCTTGGCGGGGTGTAGGGGCCCAGCGGCTCCACACCCCGCCAAATTGTTCTTTTTTAGCTATGCCACCCTCCCGAGACACCGCAACCCGTCCAGTAGAGGTGATCCGAAACGGGCAACCCATCGGGCGCAAAGGGAAGTCCGCGCACAGGCCCAATAGAGCTGCCAGCCAAGCATTGCTGCATCTGGCCCACAGACTCCGCCGGTCCAACCGTATCGCCCCCAGCCAGAATCGCGGTGGCTATCCAAAGTCCGTCCGATCGCTGCCGCCCTCTTACACCCTCCTGATGATCGCCTCATTTACCGGTTACAGTCGTGATACAATCCGCCTCGGGGTCATTCGCAGAAAACGACGCGCCCACCTCGTTCGATCTTGTCAGCTTCCTCACCACAGCCAAGGTCCGCGCCGCTGAAAGTAACCGCCGATATGCCCGATCGGTACACGAACTTAGATATCGCAACATCTCTGGGCGATCGGACAATTCCGACTGGCCCCGAACCTCTTCAAGCTCGGCACGATGAACCTGAGCCCAACACATCACCACCACCTCCACCAGTAGCTTCTCCAATCGGTCACCGCCGGCTGGAAATAACGCAGCCCGCAATCGGTCAACTTTCTCCTGCATGAGCAGTCTGGAGCCGTCTTGATCGGGGAACATTTTGCGAAAGATCATTGCCTGAACTATTTTGGTCAGGTCTGTGAACTTGTCCAGGATGTCCTCCGGCCACTGGCTGCATTCCTGGGCCAACTCCGCCAAAGCCTCCCGATCCCCAGTGTTGGCCCTCTTCAAAGTATCAAAGGCCCACTGGCGAAACTCGGCCAACTTCTCTGGATCTTTTTCACACTGTGCCCACTGAGAAAGGGGGCGGTCCCGCCCATGGTGCATGTTTCTTGCAGCAGGTGTGGTTTCATTGTGTTTCTTTGCTTTGTCGTGCATTTCGGCGTTTTCTCCACTCCCCTTTGTGATTGTGATACCCGGACAAAAGCAGCTGTGTCCATGTGGCCAGCCGGGCCAGGTGACAGACGTTGTCCAATTGGTCCTCCAAGGCCTTCTCCTCTGCCTTGCGTTGTCGATGACGATCTGTCTGCTGCTGGCGCTGCTGTTTGTCCCACAGGTCCATCATCGCCGCCCAATGTGCCGCCTCCCCGCGACCCAGGTATTCCTTGACGACTCGGCCACCAACCCGGCGGCTCCGGTAATAGTAAGGACCGTGCTTGCCACGATATTCCCACGCCATTGTTGTGCTACACCTCGCTCAATCCCCCGCTTGATGGCAGGTCTCCCCGAGAGAGGCCCCCAAAGTCCGACAACCGAGCGATTACCCGTGCGCAATCCGCGCCGCAACATGAACACCGCCCCTTCCTGATGACCTGCTGGCGACCGTGCCCCAGATAATGATATTCGCGGTCGCCTTCATGTATCCACGCTGTTTACCAATTTGGCTGCGCTTGAGCACGCGCCGACCGCTCCCAAACTTCATACAACTGACGCGCTCGCCCTCGTACGGTGCCAAGACTTGCTTCGAGAGGGCCCTGGCGTTTTTGACCGATGCCCTTTGCGTCGTCTGGCTGCGATTTGGGTTCGGCAAATCCGAGTCTGTTCGGTGTGTGGGAAAAGACGAGCGGCTCTGCCCACGTTGCGGTTCGTTTCAAGGTTTCCACCCCCCCCTTTGCGGGTCTCGATGCCGTCCACAGCTGACCACTTCGGTGCACCGGACAAGGGCAACACGCTGCCGTGGGAGGGCCAGCCCTGCCGGCATGGCAACGCCTGGCCCCAGAGGAGTGGGGGCGCTGCCCAGTCGATCGTTTCTCGATTTCCGTGGTCGGCTCTCGTTTTGGTCTCGCCATTGGTTTAACTGTCGAGCAGCCTCCGCAACCACTCCCGCTCGGCCGGGCCCAGCCGCTTGACTGCCTCGATCACCTCGGCCACCAGATCGCGTCCGGGGTCGATTTCGTCCGAAACTGTGCCGGATTCTGTGCCATGCGAATTTACCGATTGCCGTAAGTCGGTGTCATGCAAGGAGTTCCCGAAACCGGTTCGAATCCCTCCGGGCCTACTTTTGCTGTGTACGCATCGCCGTAAGGTGCGTACTATGACGGCGACGTGTCTAGGGAGCCGGCGTTTGCGGTGCCGCTAGGGAGTGGAGCGCGTTTGTCGGTGCCCCACCGATTTGGTGAATAGGTCTCTAGCCAGAAAGGCCGGCAGGTGGCCACGGCTGACTGGCTGGCTTTTTGCCACTTTGCTCCGCGAGCGGGGACGTCGTGTCCGGCCGCGGACCGAGGGCTGGGGGACCGCTCCGGCGCCTACGTTTGGGCAGGGTTGCTATGCCCGATCTTCGGGTATACTCGGACGCCCCTGGCATGCTACCTTTTCGGTGGTCGCGCACGAGGTGTCCGGACTGGCGTGGCGCCAGCGGCGCGGGGCCGGGTGCTTCGGTGGCCCGCGGTCACGCTGGCCGGTGGTGTCGGTTTGGGCCGATGCGGCGGCCCGGGACAGTTCGGCCCCAGGGCGATCGACCGGAAAGCATTAGCCGAAGCCAGGTCGAGTGGCGCAAAACTGTTTGACCGATGTCTCACAGTAAGGGGTATCGCCGTGCCGATCTACGAGTTTTACTGTGCCGACTGCCACAGGATCTACAACTTCTTGGCCAAGAGTCCGCACACGACCAGGCGGCCCAAATGTCCTCGCTGTGGCCGGCCGCGACTGGACCGGAAGATCTCCCGATTCGCCATCGGAAAGAACCGGTCCGAGTCGTCCGAGGGTGAGGAGGGGCCAATGCCGGATTTTGACGACGCCAGGATGGAACGTGTCATGGAGGAGATGGCCCGTGAGGCGGACGGCATGAACGAAGATGACCCACGCCAGATGGCTCGCCTGATGCGGAAACTGTACGAAGGGACGGGGCTGCCGATGGGCAGAGGCATGGAAGAGGCGATCCGGCGGATGGAGGCCGGGGAGGACCCGGACAAGATCGAAGAGGAAATGGGTGACCTGTTGGAGGAAGAGGAGGAAGCGATTTTCGGCGAAGGGGGTGCAGAATCAACCGACCAGCCTCGCTCGGGCGGCCTTCGCCGCATCTCCAAGAAGCTCAGACCGCCCGAGGTGGACGAGGCCCTTTACGAGTTGTAGCAGAGTACAGACAGGGTCCAGGAGCTGCGCGAATCGCCGGCGGCCCGCTGGGCTTGAGTCAGGGGCCCGGTACGTATCTCTTCGCGCCCGGTGAACGGTTACCTCGGTAGGTGGGGCATGTGGGTTGTGTGCGTCGCCGCGTTTCGCAGGACGGTCCGTCTCCACCGGGCTGCGGTTTGTCCGCAGAGGTAGCTGGCCAGCAGGTTCAACAGCAGCACCGACGCACACCAGCGGGGGGCGCTACGGCGGTGGTCGGCCAGCCCAAGCGACAGGATGTCGGCGGGCGGGGCAGTGACCAGCAGCAGCCATCCGAGCCCATAGGCGATCGCCACCAGCAGGAACCCCCCGGCCAGGACTCGCAGGGTGGCCCAATCCGGCGTCACTACGAGCCAAGCGACGTACAGCAGTTGGAGGACGGCCACGAAGGTGACCAACACCGCCCAGGCCGGGGCCGGTGCCATCGGGAGCTGCCCAAACCAAACCACCGGGGTGAGGCCCACCAGGGCAATAGCGGCCAGCATCAAGGCCAACAGCCGGACCGTCTGCCGTTTGCCTCGATCGGCGCAGTATGCACCGATCGTTGGCGTTGGCCTCGGGGTCGGTCGCTGGGGCGGTTCAAGCCGATCGCGGGTTTCCACTCGGGGCAAACTTGGCGGCGCAATCCGCGGCATGCCGGCGGAGAGCGACTCGTCGGCGGTCGCCTGGGATTCCTCCCCAGCTGGGCTGCCGGCCGGGGGTTTCTTCTCAGCCTGTGATCGCGGTGGAAGTGGTGGCGGCACAGGATGCGATCGTTGGGGGCGAGCCGGGCGGGATGGCTTTTCCGGCAAGGGCGAGGCATGGGTCGTTCGGGCCGAATGGCCGGTTGGTCGAGGCACAACCGTCCAGCAACCGCACTCGGGGCATTGCATCTTCCCTCCTGCGGCTTCATCCGGTGCTGAAACGTAGTGTCCTGCCGGACAAGGGAAACGGATCGTCATAGCATCGGGTCACGGTGGCGACCGTGTTGGAGATCGGTCAATAGTTCAATAGTCATGTGCCGTTCCCCGTTCCCGCACCGGCAGCCTCGCATCGCCCGGGATGCCTCTGGCCGGGATGCGGATCGGGGTGCTCGTCAAGCCAGCCACTGATGGCGCCCTTCGGCGACGAAGGGGTCGTCGGTCAAGTGGGGGTAAGCACGGATGACGCGGTCGATCTGTTCGCTTTGGCCCGGGCTGAGCGTTTCGTTGGGGTCCAGGCACCAGGTGCCTTCCAGCAGTCCCTGGCGGCGGAGCACCTCGTGAACGCCGGGGATGCACCCGGCGTAGTCATGGGCCGCGTCGAACAGGGCGGCGTTGGCGTCGGTGGTCTCCACGTTGAGCCGTAGCAGGTCGACCGGTACCGCTTCGCCTGATGCCACCACTTGATGGCAGCGGTCCAACATCTCCACGGCCCGGCGAGTCCATACGGCCCAGTGGCCGAGCAGCCCACCGACGAAGCGCCGCTCGACCACGCCGCCGTTGGTGGGAAATCGATAGGGCGTGAGCAAGTCTAGCACGATGTTGTCGTCGTTGCCGGTGTACAGCGCGATATCGGTGCGCCCCGATTCGGCGATGGCTCGAATCACGTCGATCGTCTGGTAGCGGTTGAAGGCGGCGATCTTGATGGCCACCACGTTGGGGATCTCGGCGAACCGCCGCCAAAAGGCGTACGGCAGCCGGCACCCGCCCACGGCCGGCTGAAGGTAGAAGCCAAACACCGGAATCACCTCGGCCACGGCTCGGCAATGGTTGATCATCGCCTCGGGCGTTTCGTCCCGCATCGCCGCCAGACTGAGCAGGCCGGCGTGGTAACCCAGATCCTGGGCCAAGGTCGCCTCTCGGACAGCCTGATCGGTCTTCCCGCAGATGCCGGCCACACGGACCAGCGGTCGTTCGCACCGCGCGTCTGCTCGGTCGAACTCCTCGCGCGCCAGCGCCAATAACGGCTCATACAGACCGACTTTCGGATCGCGGATAGCGAATTGGGTGGTGTGCACGCCTACGGCCACGCCGCCCGCGCCGGCCGCCGCGTAGTAGCGCCACAAGGCCCGCTGGCGCCGTTCGTCCAACCGGCGGCGGCTGTCCAGCGCCAGAGGACTGGCCGGGATCACCACCCCTTCCTGCAACACCTCGCGCACTCGGGCATCGATCTGCAGACTCATTGCCATTAATCCTTGTACTTGAGCAGCTCGATCACCGCACCGTCTTCCGTCTCGTAAAAGCCCACGATCCGCGGGCCGACATCGAAGGGCTCCAGGAGCACCTTCAACCCCCTTGCCGCCTCTTCGATGTCCTCCACTCGGTAGGCCACATGGGGCATCTCGCGCACCGGACCCGTGACCGGGCTGTCCGGCTCGAACCGCAACCACTCTACCCGATACGGATGCTGGGTAAAATCGGTCACCCATACCCGGGTGGCCGGCACGAAGCGGGCCCCTGGCTTTTCCTCCGTGGTGACAATCCCGATATGTTCAAACTGCATCGGAATACCTTCCTCTCGCTCGGCGCGCCTCTCGCCGAGACCCCGTCATTACCCACGGCCAAATCGCCGTGCGCGATTCCGCGACACCACGAACGACAAATCCGACTGTCCGAAATTCGAATGACAAAAACAATGGCTGCTGTCCGGCCGTTGCGGCACAGCATCGAGCGTGCACTGGTCCGTTTGGGACATTTGAGTTTCGGTCTTTGAGCTTGTTTCGCACCTTCGCGCTTCGAATTTGGGATTTTCCACAGGCCGTCCGTTGCACAACCCGCGCACGGCCATTTGGCGCCGCCGGCCCAGCCGGGGCGGGCACGCCGATCTCATTGCCCGTCACCGGCGGCTGGCCTCGTCCGCTCGGCGCTTCAAAACTTTCCGTCGCGTGTTTCGAAGTGGGTCGGTTTGCCCAGCGTGGGGCCGCCCTGCTGTTGCCAATAGGCGACCCAACGGATCATTTGCTCGACGGAAACCTGGGGGCGGCCCAGTTTTGCGTAGCCTCGTCGAGCGTCGCTCAACAGGGCGTCCGGCGCCTCAGTGCCGTGGAACCGCACCGGCTTGTCCAAGAGCCGCCCGAACTGTTCAGCCACGTCGCGCACGCGGAGCTTGTCCGGCCCAGTCATGTTGACCACCCAGGGAGGAACGGCCACGTGTTCCAAGGCCCGCAAGGTCATGGCGTTCGAATCGCCTTGCCAAATGACGTTGAAATAGCCCATATTCAAGTCGATGGGCTGTTCGGCCAGCACTTTTTGGGCCAGGTCGGTGAGCACGCCGTAGCGAAGTTCGTTGGCGTAGTTGAGCCGCACCAGGGCGGTGGGGATTTCGAACCGCTGGCTGAAATAGGAAAAAATCCGTTCCCGTCCCAGGCAGCTCATGGCGTAATCGCCCACTGGACAGGGCGGGTCGGTTTCCACGGAACCGTTGCTGGTCACCGGCGCCATGGCATAGACGTTGCCCGTAGAATAGGCCACGATTCGGCTGTTCCGGTAGCGCTCGGCCACCATGCCGGGCAGATAGGTGTTCATGGCCCAGGTCAGCGGTTCGTTGCCCGTGGCGCCGAACTTCATGGCGGCCAGGTACAACACGAGCGGCACGTCGGGCAGGGCCTCCAAGGCGGAGCGGTCCAGCAGGTCGCAGCGGATCGTTTCGATCCCTTGCGCTTCGAGCTGCTCCTGCAAGCCAGGCCTGGAGAACCGCGACACGCCGATCACCCGACGGCGCCGCCCCGCTTCGTCGCTGGCGCGGCGCGCCATCCGCGCCAGCGACGGGCCGATCTTTCCGCCCACGCCCAGCACGATCAGATCCCCTTCCAGCCGGCCCATCAGATCCACCACCTCCGGGGCGGGCCGACTCAGCCGCTCCTCCAACTCATCGACTGTCTTGATCGGCCCTTCCACCCAGGGCTGGCTGCCAGACACACTCATTGTCGTCCCTTTCCCGTCAGCTAAGCCCCCCATTTCCCCTTTCCGCGGCCGACGCCGCCGATGCCCACAACATGCCCGGCCTGCTTCCGCCTTGCAACCGGGGGAAGCGAGATCTACTGGCGCCACAAGCGGAACCTGCACATCCGCCAGGCAGTTCGGACCCGCCCGACCCGTTCAAGGCACGGTGGCCGCTGTCTCAGTATCGGGCCACATCGCGGGCGGCCCGGCCAGGGCGGATTGCTTCGACGAACTCCTGGGCCTTGGCCGTCAGCATCCTCAAGTCGCTGCCCACTGCAATGAACTGCATCCCTTGTTCCGCTCGCCGCAAGGCATCCTTCGGGTCCATCACGTGCATGCCGGTAGGAGTGCCCACCTTCTTACCTGTCTGGATGACCCGCTGGATCATCTCTTCATGTGCCTCCGGCTTGGGCCAGGTACCGTCGGGGCTGCGCATGTTGAACCGCAAGTCGACGGGCCCCACGAAAATGGCATCACAGCCGGGCAGGCTGTAGATGGCTTCGGCGCTGTCCACGCCCTGGGGGCTTTCCGTCTGTAACACCACCAGGATTTCGTCATTGGCTCGTTCGAAGTAGTCCCCCGGCGAAGCGTGGAAGTTCAACGCGTGGATGGCCCCGCCCGCGCTGCGGTTACCCTCCGGTGGATACCTGGCCGCCGCGATGGCCCGGCGAGCCTCCTCCACCGTATTGACCATGGGCACCACGATCCCCCAGGCCCCGGCGTCCAGTACCCGTTTGATCGAGTAGTGGTCTCCTTCGGGCACGCGCCCCAAGGGGACACAGCCCGCTTCGGCGATCACTGCAAAGACGGCCTCGGCCTGAGACCAATCGATGGGGTAGTGCTCCAGATCGAGGGTCAGCCAGTCGAAGCCCAGGCGCGCCAACACGCGCGCCGAAAGGAGATTAGGCAGTGCCAGCCAGGATCCGAAAGTGGGCTCTCCTTCTCGCAACTTCTGCTTGACAGCGTTCGCTTTCATCGACACAACGACCTTTCAAGCTGTGGTCACGGAGCCCTGTTATTGTTCCAGGGACGGCCCAGTATGCAACCCGGGGGTCGTCGCCGGCCGCTCGCCGGGCCCCAGGCCACC
>DQVB01000375.1 GCA_015661985.1 Planctomycetota bacterium
CATTCCAGAGAACGTACCAGACGGCGAAAAAGGTGACCAAAAGCAGGCAGATCAGCACCGCAGGGCTCTTCAGGGCTCGTCCCGGCTGCGAGGGTGCTGCGCGCCGCGGCGCTTTGCGGCTGCGATTCGACGGTCGGGCTGGCATGGTGACGTCCTCCCATTGAGATAACGGACCCCGAGGCAAGCGGCTTTACCAAATCTCACCCGCCCACTCCAAACGTATCGCCTTGGTGGCCCCTCGTGTCCCAGATACCAGAGGGACAGCTTCGTCTGGGCACCCCGATGCGGTCGATCTGCGCCGCCCAACGACCTCGCTGCTGCTGACATTGTCGTGCAGGCTTGGTTAGACTGGAGGGCTTGGCCCGCTGGGTTCGGTTCGTGCAAACACAGTCCGGTTCGATACGAGCCATGCTGCGCACCGCAAGATGCCGATCGTTCGTCTGCCAGGCCGCCCTTTGGATCGCCTCGGCGGGCGCGGCCCGTTCGGAGGAGTACTTGGGCCCATGGGACCTGGCTTTGTCCCCTTCGGGTGAGGTCCTCTACGTGGCGCTCCGGGATGCTCGCCAAGTGGCCTGGATCGTCTTGCCGGAAGGCAAGGTGGTGCGCCGCGTGGGGTTGCCGGCAGCGCCCACCGGTTTGGCCGTCACCCCGGGCGGCTCAACGCTGGTTGTCACTTGCGCGGCCCCCCGCAGTACGATCGCGTTGGTCGATACGTCTTCGGGTAAAGTGATCAACACGATCCCGGCGGGCCATACGGCCAACGGGCCGGCCATCAGTCCGGACGGGAAACGGCTCTACGTATGCCATCGCTTTGACAACGAGCTCATGACGGTGGAGCTGGCCTCCGGCCGGGTGGAGGGCCGGATCGCCGTGCCGCGCGAACCCGTGGCGGCCGTGGTCACCCCGGACGGGGGAACCGTGCTGGTGGCCAACCACCTGCCCCACTCCCGCACCGATGCGGTGTACATGGCGAATGTGGCGGCCGAAGTGACGGCGATCGACACGGCCAGCGGTCGAGCCACCTCCATTGCCCTCCCCAACGGATCGCACAGCTTGCGCGATATCTGCCTTTCGCCCGACGGGAAGTACGCCTACGTGACCCACATCCTGTCCAACTTCGAGTTGACGCCAACCCACCTGGACCAAGGCTGGGTCCACGTCAACACCGTGAGCGTGATCGATACGCAATCGCGCCGCGTGCTCAACACCGTGGGATTGGACGAGATGTACTCCGGGGCCGCCAATCCGTGGGGGGTGGTTTGCGCCGCTGATGGCCAGTGGGTGGGCGTGAGTCACGCGGGCACGCATCAGCTGAGCCTGATCGAGGCATCGGCAGCCCGGGGGTCGCTCGTTTATCTGTACATCAGCACGTTGGCCGGAGCGATTCCAGACGATCCGCGCGTGGGCAAGGACCTCCATCGACGGGTCGATCTTCCGGGCAAAGGGCCGCGGGCCGTGGCCGCCGCCGGCAACCGGCTGTATGTGGCCCAGTATTTCAGCGACAGCGTCGCGGTGGTGGACTTGGACGATCCCCAGAAACCCGCGCGCCTTCTGCCCCTGGGACCCGAGCCGCAGCTGAGTCTCCGCCGCCGGGGCGAGCTGTTGTTCAACGATGCGACGATCTGCTACCAGCAGTGGCAGAGCTGCGCCAGTTGCCATCCGGACGGGCGCACCGACGCGCTGAACTGGGATCTGATGAACGACGGGCTGGGCAACTTCAAGAACACCAAGAGCATGGTGCTGGCCCACCGGACCCCGCCGGCGATGGCCGAGGGCGTGCGATCCTCGGCAGAAGCGGCCGTGCGCGCGGGGATCCAACACATCCTGTTCGCCGACCGGCCGGAGGAGGAAGCGGCGGCCATCGACGCCTATTTGAAATCATTGCGTCCCGTACCCAGCCCGTATCTCGTGGACGGCCAGCTCAGCCCGGCGGCCCGTCGTGGCCAGCGTCTGTTCCACAGCCGGCGCCTGGGCTGCGCCCGCTGCCACCCGCCCCCGCTCTACACGGACCTGAAGATGCACGACGTGGGCACGAAAACCCTGTATGAGTTCTCCTCGCGTTTCGACACGCCTACGCTGATCGAGGCTTGGCGCACGGCCCCCTATTTGCACGACGGCCGGTACTTGACTGTCCAGGAACTGCTCGGCGAAGGCAAACACGGATCCAGTCACGGCGACGTGGATGGCCTGAGGCCGGAGGAGATCAGTGATTTGGCTCAGTTCGTCCTTTCGTTGTGAAAGAGCGGCAGTGGATTTGGCCGTGATGGGCGTGGGCTGGGACGGGTGATACTGCTCCGGCCGGTGGGGCGGCTGGGCGAGCTCATGGCTCCGCGACAAACCCCTTTGGGGCAGCGCGGGGTGGCAGGCCGTGGGATTCCCGGCGCCGCCGGATTGGGATATTCTTACGGTTGAGCGGGACGCAGAGTGGACTGGATGGCCGCTGGCCGAGGCCGGATGCGTCGCCATATCGACGCCCCTGCGGCCTCGGCGAGAGGAAAGTCCGGGCTCCGCAGGACACGGTGGTGGGTAACGCCCACCGGCCGCAAGGCCAGGGAAAGTGCAACAGAGAGCAGACCGCCTCACAGGGTTCCCCCTGTGCGGTAAGGGTGAAACGGTGAGGTAAGAGCTCACCAGCAGGCCGGGTGACCGGCCTGGCTAGGCAAACCCCACCGGGAGCAAGGTCAAGCAGGGAGCAGCGGCTGGGGTGAAGCCCAGGTGGTTTCGCCCGCCCGCGGGCTGGTCCGGCCCGCTATCGACTCCCGGGTGGACCGCTCGAGGTGCCGAGCAATCGGCATCCTAGATAAATGGCCATCGCCCGCCCGGTTTCGTCCGGACGGGAACAGAACCCGGCTTACAGGTCCGCTCGCGTCCCGCTTTTTTTGCCCCACGGCGCCCAGCCGCTGCAAGAGAATTCGGCTGGCGGCTTTCGGTCAGCGCAAACCTGCCAGGCGGAGCGTTTCGTCCAGCGACCCCAGGGCTGTGGTGGCCCCGACGGCGGTGATCGACAGCGAGGCGGCTGCGGCGCCCAACCGGCCTGCCTGGGCAGGGGGCATCCCGCGCAGCAGGCCGGTCAATAGGCCCGCGTAGAAGGCGTCGCCCGCCCCGGTGGTGTCGACGACCGATGCAGGGGGCTGAATCGCATCGACCTTGATGTACTCTCCCGGAGTCGGATTGAGCAGAGCGCCTTGCGGACCCAGTTTGACGCCCACCAGGCCCTTCGCCCCCGCACGCCGGTAAACCTCCACAATCTGTCGCGGGTCACTTGATCCGGTCTGGTTTGTCGCCTCGGTCAAGCTGGGGACGTAGACATCCAAGTGCTCAAGCGCCCGGCCCAGCGGCTGGAAGGGTCCGCCATCGCCAGCCGAATCCAGGGCGGTGCGACATCCCGTGCCGCGGATCGCTTGGAGCACGTCAGCCAGCTGCGGCTCCAGTGCAGGCAACGCTGAATAATAGCCGATCAGCGCCATGTGGCTGCGGGAGAACAGCTCCAGGTTGTCCAGCAGCAGGCGGCCGTCAAGGGCCGCTGTGGCGCCCGGGCTGTAGACAAAACTCCGCTGGCCGCAGCTGTCGATCATCACGACCACCGACGTGGTGGGCAGGGATGGGTGTGTGGCCAGGTGCGACGTGTCGACGCCCTCGTACTGGAGTGAACTGCGGAACCAATCGCCCCAGTGGTCGCTGCCCACTTGGCCCAGGGCGGCCACCTTCAAACCCAGGCGGGCCATGGCGATACCTGCATTGGAAACGATGCCCCCGGTGGCCACTCGGATCGGATCCACGATCCGCAAGGTCCCTTCGCCCACGGGACGGTCCAAGGGAAAGGGGCGCACCAGGATATCCACTACGGCGGAACCGCACACGACGCAGTCAAACACGGTCGGCTGGGTTTCGGGCATGGGAGGCACAGGCCTGGAGGGAAGCGGACGTCCCGTTCAGACGGTGTCGGGTTCCGGGTGGACCCAGGGGGCTCGATAGGGCCTGCGCAACAACCGGTTGGCCTCTTCGTCGCCAACCACCTGACCCTGGGCAGGATCCCACGTCAGGGTTCGGCCCAGCTTCAGCGCGATGTTGGCCAGGATGCAGCTGGTTGTGGAGATGTAACCCTCTTCGATGTCGGCTACCGGCCGCCCGCGGTTGGCTACCGCCCCCAGGAAGTCCAGCATATGGTAGCGAACAGCGGGTGCCACATGCCGCTCCAGGCGTTTTTCCGTTTTGTCTTCCGGATACTGCTCCAGCTCGTACGTCACGTCCCGGTGGACCGGCTTGCCTGCACCGCGGGGGACGAAATCGTATTGGAAGACGCTCACTTTCAGCGTGCCTTTGTCACCGTAGAAGGTGGCGGCCCAGGGATAATCCTTGTCGGGCGGGTCGCCCCAGGTGCGATGCTGCCAGACCACGGTCAGGTCGTGCTGGGGGAAGTCGAACGTGGCCGTCTGCGTGTCCGTGATGTTCGCCATGCTCTGTTTGTCTACGAAGATGCCCCCGAGCGAACTGACCCGGGTGGGCCAGCCGAGTCCCATCATCCAGCGAACCATGTCGAGCATATGGATGCACATATCGCCGATGATACCATTGCCGTACTCCATGAAAGAACGCCAACGGCCGGGGTGGATCAGCTCGTTGTAGGGCCGCATGGGTGCTGGGCCGACCCACATCTCCCAATCCAAGTGCGGGGGCGGCTCCGTGTTGGGCGGATTGCCCCGGACCCGCATGTGGTAGTAGCAGTAGATCTCCACCAGGCCGATCTTGCCCAGCTTGCCCGAGCGGATGAACTCATCCCGGGCCTCGACGATATGGGGCGTGCTCCGCCGCTGCGTGCCCACCTGGACTACGCGCCGGTATTTGCGGGCCGCGGCCAGCATCGCTTGGCCCTCCACCACATCCACACTGATCGGCTTCTGCACGTAGACGTCGGCCCCCGCCTGGACGGCGGCGATCATCGGCAGGGCGTGCCAGTGATCCGGCGGTGCGATGAGTACGATCTCCAAATCGCCTTCGGCCAGCATCTGCCGATAGTCGCCGTACGTGCGGGGTGTCTTCCTCGACCTTTGGCG
>DQVB01000382.1 GCA_015661985.1 Planctomycetota bacterium
ATTTCTCCGCCGGGGTTCAGGAAGCCCGTCGCTACGAAAAAAACTATTTCCTGTACGGTTCTGAGGGCGATCTGTATGACGCCTTGGCGCATATCCATGCCGCGGCGGTGATCTTGGAAAGGACGACCGACATCCGCGCTGTATTGAATGCAAACGAGTACAGGGATCTTTCCCAGTATCTGGGCCGGTACGAGTCGCTGTTGGGCGAGTTGGCCACGCGTGATTTCGGTGGCCGAGGCCCGACGGGACAGAGAGATCCGGGCGTGGAAAAACAGATCCGATATTTCGGCCATCAGATATTGACGTACGCGGCCGACATGGTCAGGCGTGAGCGGAACAACATGCGCCGGACGGCCAGTTCCTTGCGGATCGTGGCCATCTGCGCTTTGGTGCTCAATCTGATTGTGATGCTTTGGGTGGCCACCGAATTGACTCGCCAGATCCTCAGACCCCTGGGAAGAGCGGTGGAGTATACGCAACGGATTGCCCGGGGCGACTTCTCCCTGATCACGCCCAAACGGAAGTACCGGCGTGAGTTTTCCAACCTGGCCGTGGCTATCAATCGGATGATCCCCGAGCTGCGGCGAAACCAGGAGCGGCTACTCCAGTCGCGCAAGATGGCCGCTGTGGGGACGCTGACCCCGGGCATCGCCCACGAGCTGAATAACCCCTTGAACAATATCAGCATTACGGCAGAAGCCCTGCTCGATGGTCTGGAGAACTACTCGCGCGAAGAAATCCGGAAGATGCTCAAGGACATCTTCACGCAGACGGAGCGGGCTGGTGCGACCGTGCGAAATCTGCTCGATTTCACCCGCGCCGCGGATTCCGGGACAGAGCCGGTAGACGTGAAGGAATTGATTGGTGCCAGCCTGCGGCTGGTGGGCAACGAACTGGCCATCAACCACATCGAAACGCGCACGGAATTCTCTGACCATCTTCCTCCGGTTCGTGGCAGCTTTCGTACTCTCCAGCAGGTTTTCCTCAACCTGTTTCTGGACGCTGTTCAAGCGATACCGGACGGGGGACGGTTGGAGGTGCGTGCTGAGGAGGACGGTGAAAACTATGTGCGGATCGATGTGGCCGACACCGGATGTGGCATGCCGGAGGAGAATCGGGATCGGATTTTTGAACCCTTCTTCACCACCAAACCTGTCGGGGAAGGGACGGGGCTGGGTTTGTCCGTCAGCTACGGGATCGTCCAGAAGATCGGAGGGCGCATCGAGGTGGAAAGCGAAGTGGGCAAGGGAACCGTGTTTTCGGTCTTTCTGGTGACCGAGGGCCGAGCCGGATGAGCGCAGAGTTGCGTTCCGCGCCCAAAGACGCTGGCAAGGCAGCGCCGGCAACGTGGGACGGTGGATAGGTCCGCCTGGGGGAAGTGCGGAGTGTGAGTGGAGTTCACCCGAGGCTGCAAAGAGGAAGGCGATGGATTTCGGTATCTATCTTCCGGTTGCGGGGAACAGCATCAACGTCTTCTTGCTCATCGGCCTGGGCGGCCTGGTGGGCTTCATCTCAGGACTGTTCGGCGTGGGCGGCGGCTTTCTGTTGACGCCGCTGTTGATCATGATCGGGATTCCCCCAACGTGGCGGCGGCGTCGGACTCGAACCAGATCGTCGCTGCCTCGACCTCGGGTACCGTCGCCCACGCCCGCGCCGGAACGGTGGATTTCAAGATGGGCATCCTCCTGTTGGTCGGAGGCCTGACCGGCGGTACGTTGGGCGTCCGGTTGATCAAGTTCCTCAGGGCCCTGGGCGAAGCGGACTTTGTGATTACGGTCACCTATGTGGTAATGCTGGGGACGATCGGCAGCTACATGTTCTACGACAGCCTGCGGGGATTGCGCCGCGGGGTCGAGAAGGAGTGGCGAGACGCGGTCGGCCGGAAGCCGAGCATCTACGCCCGTCTGGTCGGCGCGCTACCATGGAAGACGGAATTTCCCCGGTCGGGGATCCGCCTCTCGGGTCTCATGCCCCTGGTTCTGGGTGTGCTGGTCGGCGTGCTGGCGGCCATCATGGGCGTGGGTGGTGGGTTCGTCATGGTGCCCGTCATGGTCTATTTGCTCCGCATGCCCATGCATGTGGTTGTCGGCACCAGCCTGTTCCAAATCCTCTTCACTTGTGCCAACGTGACGATCATGCAGTCATGGATGAACCATACAGTCGACTTCGTGCTCGCTCTGCTTCTCCTATTCGGGTCTGTCGCAGGGGCACAGATTGGAGCGCGGATCAACGGGCAGCTGAAGGCCGACCAGATAAAGATCCTTCTGGCCCTCATCGTGCTGCTGGTCATGGTCAAGATGCCTTTGGGATTGCTGCTGCGTCCCGATATCCTGGTGTCCTACGGCGGGGGTCACTGATGAGTGGAACGTTTCTGTTGTCCTCGAGCCTTGCGATCCTGGCGGCCGGTATGGCATCCCAGCTGCCGCGTGAGCGGCCGCAATCGATCCAGATCGAGCCGGAGACCGTCCGTATCGGCTTGTTCTACTCGGGACAAAACATCCGTATCCGGGCCGACGTGCCTCATTGCGACGGGATCGCGCTCCGGCTGACCGGGCCTGAACGATCCATAGTGCTGAAGCGAAAGGGCAAGAAGTTCGGACTGGTCTGGATGAACGTCGGCCAAGTGCACTACGAGCGGGTACCGTCGCTCTATCTCTTGCGGAGTTCTCAGCCCCTGGAACAGATCGGGCCGCCGGACCAGCTCAAAGAACTGGGCCTCGGCTTCCCGGCTCTCCGGACGCAGGTGACGGCCGGCATGGAGGGCGAGGCGGCCGAATTGTTCGGCGAACTGGTCAAACTCAAACGGCGGGACGGCCTTTACGCGACCGAAGTGGGGGGGATAAGCTTCCGTCCCTTGCGCAGCGGTCGGCAAGAGGCGACGGCCGAGATCTTTCTTCCGCCGAAGACGCCCGCGGGGCAATATACGGTCGACGTGTTCGCCTTCGTCAACGGAAAGGGAAAGCCGGTCGGCACAGGCACGGTCTGCCTGGATCGAACCCGCGTGGTGGCGTTCATCACCGGGTTGGCCACCCGGCACGGCCTGCTCTACGGCTGTTTGGCCGTGGCTGTGGCCATCACCGCAGGCCTGGCCACCGGACTTCTTTTCGGCATGGGCAAAGGCCGAGCCCATTGAGTTACATGGGGAAACCGGCAGGGCTCAGGGGTGGGCCGGCAGTCGCCGCGAAGAACCGGTCTGGAGGCAAAACAGCGCAGGCGCCGGGTCGAGCCCGTTTGCGCCGGCCCACGGGCTGGCTTCTTGGCGCAATGAACGGATACTCTTCCCCAGCGTTGCAAACCGGCAGCGCAGGATGGACACTCCTGTCCGTCATAAGTGGGAGAGAACGCGCAATAACCTGGGGATCGTAGATGTCACAAAATGTGAATTTTGCCACACGAGCTGGAGTCGCGGGGCGGGCCCATGATTGACGGGCAAGAATGCCCATGCGACGTTTTCCCTTCTGCAGCGTTGGGGTATTGTCGTGCGGCGTCCTAGTATTCTCGCTTGCCCAGGATCCCTGGTTGCGGGATGGGATATTTGCCATCCGGTCCGGCCTGCAAGGGCGCGGGAGAATCCATGGTCAGCTTATCGACATCCGGGGCGAACTCGTGCTGGCAGTTGAGCATTTCGTCGTACGTGATGACTTGGCCCGTGTGGGCGGCCATCCGGCCCATGGAGGCTACGAGGCTGGCCTGGGCGCCGCGCTTGACCTCGTTATAAGGCCTATCGCGCCGGATGGCGTCAACCAAATCATCCCACTCGAGCTGATACGGGTTCTGCTCGGGCTGCGGGAAGGCCCAGACAAGTTCGTCCCGGGCCATGCTGTGCCCTTTGAAGGTGCGCACCTTACCCGGGGTGTGCCGCGCCGTGGTAATGACGGCCGCGCCTCTGGTACCGTGCGCATAGCTGGCGAACTCGGTGTAACAGCCGGTCATGCACCGGCCGAAAAAGAACAGCTTGGTCCCGTCCGGGTATGTGTACTCGACCGAGTAGTTGTCGAAGTTCTGGTCGATCCAGTCGTCGCGGAAGTGGCGTCCGCCGGATGCTTTGGCCCGAACCGGCCAAGCATCTTTCATCCACGAGCATTCATCGATTTGGTGGATGTAGAAGTCGTTGAAGCACCCGCCGCTGGCCCAGAGGAAACTCACGGAGCGCTGGATCTGCCACAGCAATTCGCTGATCCCCTCGGGTTTGGACTCGGACCGGAAGGAGCTGATCGGCCCTGACATGCGGTAGGCCCGCATCATGACGATCTCACCGATCTCGCCCTGTCTGATCCGCTCGTGCAGTGCTTGCCGGCCGCGGCAGTGGCGGATCATCAGGCCTACTCCCACCTTGAGGTTCCCCTTGACGGATTCCTCGGCCAGCTTGAGCATCCTGCGCGTGGTGGGGCCGTCCACCGTGACCGGCTTCTCCATGAACACGTTGATGCCTTTCTGGATGGCATAGCCGAAGTGGACCCAGCGAAAAGCCGGATAGGTAGCGAAGATGGCCACGTCGCCCGGCTTCAGGCAATCCATGGCCTTCCTGTAACCGTCGAACCCGATGAATCTGCGATCCTCAGGGACGTCCACCTGATTGGGGAAGTGCTTCTTGAGACGCTGATAGCTGCCCTTCAGCTTGTAATCGAAGATGTCGGCCATGGCCACCATCTGGATCGGGCCGTTCTTGACTGACAGGGCGTTGGCCGCCGCACCGGTGCCCCGTCCGCCGCAACCGATCAGCGCCAGTTGGATCGTGTTGTTCTCGCCCGCGTGAACCCGGGGGACGGCCGGTGCGGCCAGGGTCGAGGCGGCGGCAACGCGGCCGGTGGCCTGCAAGAAACGGCGGCGTGACGGGTTGCTCTTCGTCGTCGCGTTCATGGTCGATCTCCTTCCAAAGGCTCTGGTGCTTGATTTCCCTGGGGGTGTGTCGGTACAGGATGAATTGGCCGTTCCACCAGCAGCGGCGCCTTGCCCAGCGTGATCCTCATCCGGCCTTTGTGCGCCCGGAGCACCCACGAGCGGCGAGTGCCATCGCCGGCGGTGATGGCGCTGGTCACGTGCAGGGTGCCCTGGGCCGGCAGGGCCACGGCCTTTTCCGCCGTGCCCGGCTCGTTCCACCAGTCCCACCAGAGGACAGTTACAGCGTTGGCGTCTCGAGACTCTTGACCGTCGATGAAGCGGTAGGCGTAAACGTGCGGCGGCAGTCCAGCGAGCTCACCGGCGAACCGCTTGCCCTCCAGCTTATCGGTCATCAGCTTGTAGGTGAAATAGGCCAGCTTCCGTACGCCGCGTCCTCGATCGTCGCTCCCGCGGCCGTCGTAAATGAGCCCGGTGTGGTCGAAGTAGCCGTCGTCGTGCTTGAAACCTTCGATCAGCCCGAAAGCCCAGAAGATCTTCTGCACGCCCCAGGAGAGGGGATAGACGTATCGCCGGAGCAGATCGGCGGCCTGCTGTTGTTCGCTTTGGGGCGGGTTATGACGCGGGTGTCCCGAGAAAGAGCCCATCTCGGTAATCCAGATCGGCGCATGGCTGAACCCGTGTTCGTCCAAAGCGGCCCGAACCTGTCTGTGCACCTCGCCGTAGCCGCGATACTCGCCCGAGGCGTTCCCGTACCAATGATAGTCGAAGATGTCGAAACCGGCGCCATCCAACCGTTTGAGGACCGGCAAGTAGAAGCGGCGGAACCCGTGCAAGGATGAGTTCGGGCCGCGTCCCACCCATCCTCCCACGCCGCCGATGACGATCCGACACCGGGGGCTGGCACGCTTCGCGGCGCGGTACGTCATCTGCAGTAGCTCAGCGTAACTTTCCGGTGAGCGGGGCGGAAAGCCAAGGTTCGGCTCGTTTTCCACCTGCCAGTAGCGGACCACGGGCGAGCCGGGTGCGTCGTCGATGCCGTCGCCGTCGTAGCGTTCCACCACGGCCGCCACGTACTTCTTGTAGCCCTCCACGTCGCGCGGCAAGAACGAGCCTGGGCGAGTGGCGAATCGAGCCGAGAGGTTCCACAGCACGTTGATATGTGGTGGCACATCTTGCACCGAGCGATCCAGGCGGTCCCAGCGGAAGAGCCCCTTGGCCCGGTCGCCATCCGTCGGCTGGCAGCGGAACCAGAAGGCGTAGACCACGGGCCGATGCCAGTGCACACCCATGTCGCGGGCCGGCGCCCAGGGATCGCCGCCGCTTACGTCCGGTGGCACACGGGCCGGATGAAACCCGAAAGGGGAATCCTCGAACAGCAGCGAATCGGCGCCCGCTGTTCCCAACATCGGCCGGCCAGCCGGCCCGTGGCCAGCCAGGACGGACACTTCCGCCCAACGCGGGCCAGCTGAGCCCGCCAGCAAGATCAACACGGTGAGCAGACGGTTCACGGCGACTCCCTCTGCACAGGTGCCGCAGGGCCTGGCTGAAAGCAGCCGCACACCCAGGTAAAGCCCTTGACAGTTCCCGCCGACCCTGCCCCGCCCTTTGCCGACGATAATTTGCGCTCTTCGATATCTCAACGGGGTGGTGGGGGACGCCGGCCACACACGCGTTCTCGGGCCAGCTGAGCCACGCGGCTTTCCCGCCGACGCTGGATGGAGAAGTCGCCCCGGTCGGCCCCGAGTGAACGAAATGACATCCGCGTCCGCCTCGAAAAGGGGGCATGGCAGCGTGGGACAAAGGCGCCGTCGGCGGCGGGCTGGGGCAAACCGGATCGGGCGTCAAGGCGAGTTGTCGCCGAGTCGTTCGCGGCCGAAGCGGTCGGCCGTTTTGATGGCGGCCAGCACGGCGGAGGACGTGACCGGCTGCGGTTCGTGGTGGATGGTTTCTCCCTCGACACAGGCCGCTTCGGCAACCTGGCGGAGCTGGCCTTCGGTGACGTCGCCCAAGCCAACGTCGGCCAGCGTGGTCGGCAGCCCCACCGACTGACAAAAACCATAGACTTCCTCAACAACCGCAGCCGGTTGGCCGCTCAGGAACAGTCCGGCCAGCACGCCGAAGGCCACCTTTTCGCCGTGGTAGTAGCGGTGGGTGGCCTCCAGCCGTGTGAGGCCGTTGTGGATCGAATGGGCTGCGGCCAACCCGCCGCTTTCGAAGCCCAGCCCGCTGAGTAGCGTGTTCGCCTCGACGACGGCCGACAAGGCGGGCGTGACCACCTTTTCCCGGCAAGCCATCACAGCGGCCACGCCCTGTTCCAGGAGGGTGTCGTAGCAGAGCCGGGCCAGCTGCCAGGCGGCCAACGTGGCCAGCCCGCCGCATTGGTTCGACGCCCACGCCTGGCGGCACGACTGGGCCTCGAACCACGTGGCCAATGCATCCCCCATCCCGGCCACCAGGAAACGGACCGGGGCGGCGGCAATGACGGCCGTGTCCACCAGCACCACATCGGGGTTGCGAGGCAGGAACAAATAGCGGGCAAAAGCGCCCTGGGGCGTGTAGATGACCGACACGGCGCTGGTCGGGGCATCGGTCGAAGCGATCGTGGGTGCGATCACCGCGGGGGCTGAGACGCCATGGGCAACCGCCTTGGCCGTGTCGATCGCTTTCCCGCCCCCCATCCCGACGACGACTTCGCAGCGGCCACGGCGAGCCACTTCGCTCAGCCGCTGGATCTCCTCCTCGGAACACTCTCCGCCGAAAGGTTCCACCACCACGTCGATCCGCTCCCGCCAGCGCTCCAAGTATTGCGGGATCCATCTCTGTCGGGCCGTGCTGCCCGCGATGATCAACGCGCTGCGACCCAACCGAGCCGCCTCGGTCCGCAGTTCCTCCAGTGCCCCTTCGCCCTGCACATAGCGGCCTGGAAAAATGGCCGTCTGGTTCAACCGTTTTTCCATTCTCTTCTCCTCGACCCGCTTGCGGGGTTTGTCCACTGGCGCTTGTGCATTGAAGTCAAATCCACCAGACGAGCCGTGGCCAGCCGCGCCGCAGGCTGTGACGGTTGAGCCAGCCGTGCGAACCATGGCTGGCCGTCCCGGCCAGTTGATCGCCACAGTCGCCGACGCCCGCGTCGCCTGCCGGCAGCCCTCCGGCGGGCGCGGGGGCCTACGGCTCTTCCACGCGCACGTGCAAGTGGGCGATGGCCTTGGCGCCGCCGGCGCCGGTGTGTTCGACGCGGACGATGTAATCGCCGGGGCGACGGAAGCGATGGGTGGTCACGGCGTAGCCGTCCTCGGCATGGACATTCGCGTTGCCGTCCGATTTGACCTCAACCGGCGGCGACCCGTCGCCGAAATACCACGTCTCGCCTCCTGTGGTGCGGAAGGTTCGCACCTTGAAAGTCACCTCATCGCCCGGGCGAATGCCGGAGGTGGGGGCGTAAGCCGCATGGATCGACGGCGGAAGCGGCTCGGGCTGGTCCCGGTCGATCACCTGAACCACCTGGAAGTCGTAATCCACGTTGCCAGCCGCATCGGTTACTTTGAGGATCTCGCTGTACACGCCCACCCTGTCGTAGCGACGGCGGACGACCGCACCTCGCGCCGTGGTGCCGTCGGTGAACGACCATTCGCAGCTCAGCCGCCCCGGCGTGGCGCTCCATGATTTGCGCCCATCCAGCACGGCCGTTTGGCCCGTCCACAACAGGCAGTGGGGCCGGGCCACAGCGATGACCCGCGGCCGATACTCGCGCACGTATGCCTCCCACACGAAGCCATAAGCCGCCTGCGTGCCCCACATCCCGGAAGGCTGGCGCGATTTGATGTCGAAATGCAGATGGGCCCAGCCGCCGCTGCCGCCCTCTTTGCCCAACACGCCGATCTTCTGGCCACGCTGCACCCGGACGCCCGGCACGATGTGCTCGTCAATCCGCTGCATGTGACTGTAACGGTAGTACCATCCCCGATCGTCCAAGAGGTAGACCACATCGTAGCGTGGCGCCACGGGCGTGTCTTCAAAGCCCGGAAGCGTTTTGCCCGCCGCAGAGACGACCAACCCGTGCGTGGCGGCCAGCACATCGATCAGGCCCTCGGCGCCGCCGAAGTCAAGTCCATAATGATAGTACGTCTCGCGGCGCCCCGGCACCTCGCCTCCGTCCACAAAAACCGGCTCGTTGGCCATCTGCGTATCGCTGGAAAACAGCTGCATCCGCAAGGGAAAGCCAAACGTGTCTGGGGCCACAAGCGGCGAACCGGCGGGCCAGAGCCGCAAGCGGGCGTCCTTCAACAGCCCCCATGTATTCCCCGTGCGGCTGTCCTCGATGTAGCCCCGCGTCACGGCGCAATCGATCCGCACACCGGCTATCGTCTTGGGCAGATGATAGGTGGCCGCCACCAATTCAGTCCGCTGGCCATTCACCTCCACCGTCACCACCGCCCGCCTGACCGCCCCACGTACCGCATCCCGCGTCTCCTTCAAATCCAACAGCTTCACCGTGGCCCTCGAACCATCGCAAAGCTCCACCTCACACGTCTGGCCCACATCCATGTCCGTGGTCCGCACCAACGGGACCCGCGTCGGCTTGGACGGCCCCGCGGCCGTCGCAGCCCAGCACCAACCCACACTCAACACCGCCGCCCATATCAATCGCCTGGCCGCCATCACACGCCCTCCTCGTCGCTCATCATCTTCCGAGAACCCGTGGGGGGACTCGGCCCAAGCCTCGCCCTGCGCGGAACCTCAGGTCGAAGGACCCCGCAAAACGCACGTTCACCCTCTTGCGCGACCCCATTTTACCGGCGGTTGAAGCGAGGCCGCAAACACGTTCGACCCGTCACCCGGGGGGTTGGGGGAGAAAAGTCGTAGAGGAAGCCTCTTCGCTTGCCCGGAACGTGAGGACACGCCTGTTGGGGCGGTCTGGGTGGTTGAATCTGGGCAAGCGGGACAAGCGGGGACGCTTCTCCCGCGAGACTCGCCGGTCTCGTTCGCCTGCCCAGGCCGCGGGCGGCTGCCCCAAAGGCGGCAAGAAACGAAAGAAGGGCAGATCGCCGTCCCTGGCGAACTGCCCCGGGCGAAAGCAACGGTGGTTGCCTGAGCTCACAGGTGACTGCTACCAGGGGCCGCGTACGTAGTAGACCCCAAACTGGTTGGTGTGGGACGGCCACCGAGGGGTCGGTCTGAACATCCCCCGGTTGTAGATCCCGGGCCCCGGCCAATTGCGGCTGAACTGGTGCCTGATGGTCGTAACCTGGAAGGTACCTACGCCCCAGCCCCAGTGGGTCTGCTTTTCTGCCGTTGGTGGCGCAACGAGGGAGACTGGTATGCCGCAGTCCGAGTGGTAGTAGTAGCCGTGCCAGGGGCATTGCTGGGCACGGCGGTAGACGATAGCTCCGACGACGGTGTGGTGTTCGGCCACGGCCTGGTCGGGCGGGACCAGGGCCGCGAGGCCGAGCAGGGTCAGTGTGAAACAGGCGAGGTGTTTCATGGTTTGTGGGTCCTTCTGTACTGGGGCTTCTGGTGGGTCAAACTCTCAGGCAGGAAGGGTGCTCAGGCGGGTGGAACGGCTGCTCTGGGGCTGGGCCGCGCCTAGGCGGGTCGAGGCTCCAGCGGCGGGGCCGCTGGCGGACGTTTTGGGCTTTGCGCCGCACGTGTCGCTGCAGCCTCGCCCACCGTGAACCGGCACGTGGGCATCGCCGGGCCGGTTTTCGGGCCCGTGCCTCGGAGAGCCTACCACCAGACAACCAGGGTTTTCGTCCGTCGCTTATCGGGGTGTTGGTGGAAGTAGCAGCGGCAGTGGCGGTAGAGGAATTCGTGAGGCATGAAGGGCTGGTAGGTGACCCAGGTGTGCCCTACCATCGGAGGCGTGGGTCTGGGGCAGAGGTAGAGCTGTGCGGGTACCCCTCCGGAGGGACCGGGCGGTACGTAGAAGTTGTAAAAGAGATCGTTGGGCGGGCGATCTCGGCCCGAGGCGTCAGGGGCGACCAGGCTCCAGGCTGCCAGCAAGGTCACGGCCAGCAGGATGGATCGGGTTAGCTTGAAAACCATCGTTGGCTCCTCGTTCTGGGGTCGGCAACGATTGCAGCAAACAGTCCAATTGCGGGAAGGGGCCCGCGCGGGCCCTCAGAAGAATTTGTCGGCCGTTGACGGTCTTAGCGGTGAATCTTTATGTAGCGGATGGCAGGCATGATCCTCGTGGCCGGGTTCAACCACGGAACACGCCTGTGAACGGTCCAGCACAACCGCTATAATCGAAAAAGTCGCCGGAACCGATGGGGCGACCTGTTGGAAGTGGCCCAGGCAAGTAGGGCTTGGGTCGCCGTCTGTGAAGATCGGTTTGTGGCCAATGGGTTTGCCGACCGGCCGTGGCGGCTGGCCGCGGTTGCGGGGGGCAGTACGGGTACGGCCATTCGCACAGTCGTTTGCGGCGGGGAGGTCGTCCGGATTGGTCAACTCACGTCGATTGCGTTCGGAGCCCGAGTGGGTTGGAAAGGAGTCCACATTGAGCAGCAGTCCAATTGGCAGCGCCACCTCTTCGGGGCGCGGGCGGCGCGCCACGGCCCAGTCGATGGCAGCCAGCCAGCGGGACATTTCCGTCAGCGAGTTCTTCCTCAAGAATCGGCACTTGCTGGGGTTCGACAATCCCCGCAAGGCCCTTTTGACGACGGTCAAAGAGGCGGTCGACAACGCCTTGGATGCGTGCGAGGAGGCCGGCATCCTGCCCGAAGTCTGGGTGCACATCGAAGCTACGGGTGAGAACCGCTACAAGGTCGGCGTCCAGGACAACGGGCCGGGGATTCTGAAAAAGCAGATCCCCTTGATCTTCGGCAAACTGCTGTATGGTTCGAAGTTCCATCGGTTGCGGATGAGCCGCGGCCAGCAGGGCATCGGCATCAGTGCCGCCGGCATGTACGGCCTGTTGACCACGGGCAAGCCGGTAAAGATCATCTCCAAGATCTCCAAGCGTAAGCCCGCCCACTATTACGAGATCCAGATCGACACGAAACGGAACCGGCCGGAGATCCTCAACGGCCGTGGCAACGGGGTGGATATTCCGCCGGGCGAGGCGGGCCGCAAGGCCATCGAGAAATACGGGATCGAGTGGATCGAGGCGGATCACGGCACGCGCGTGAGCATCGAACTGGAAGCCCGCTACCAGCGAGGTCGGGGCAGCGTGGACGAATATCTCGAACAGACGGCCATCGCCAACCCCCATGTCACGCTCCATTTTCTCGACCCGGACGGCAACTCCAAGACCTACGCGCGGGTGAGCGACCGGCTGCCGCCCGAGCCGAAGGAGATCAGGCCGCACCCGTACGGGGTCGAGTTGGGGATGCTGGTCTCCATGCTCAAGGAGTCGAAGGCCCAGACGTTGACCCAGTTTCTGACCCAGTCGTTTACGCGGGTCAGCCCTGGCGTGGCGCGGCGCATCTGCGAGGCGGCCGGCTTGAGCCCGCGGGCACGGACGACCACCATCGGCCGTCATGAAGCGGACAAGCTTTACCGGGCTATTCAGCACACGAAGATCTCGGCCCCGGCCACCGACTGCGTTGTGCCCATCGGCGAAGAGTTGATCCTCAAGGGGCTCCGCCAGGTGGTTCCGGGTGAGTTCTACGCGGCGGCCACGCGCCCACCCGCGGTTTATCGAGGCAATCCCTTCGTGATCGAAGTTGGACTGGCTTACGGCGGTGCGGCTCCCACCTATCGTGTCTCCCGGGAAGGACTGGAGGAACTGCTTGTACAGAGCGACGCGCGCACGCTGCGACAGTTTCTCATCACCACCTTCGACGGCCTGGGGCCTGCCGGAGCAGACAAGATCATCCAACAGGCCGGGCTGAAAACCCGCCTTTTCCCGGGGAAACTGAAGAAGAACCAGCTGGACCGCCTCCACAACGCCATGCAGGAGGTCAACCTCCACGATGGCCAGACGATGACCATCCTGCGCTATGCCAACCGTGTGCCGCTGCAATTCCAGGCCGGAGCGTGTGCCATCACCCAAACGGTGATGGCCACCAACTGGCGGGCTTACGGGCTGAGCCAGTCCCGGGGCCAGCTGCCCAGTGGGCCTGTGACTGTGATGGTCCACATGGCCAGTGTCTGGGTGCCCTTTACCAGCGAATCCAAAGAGGCGATCGCCCCCTATCCGGAGATCCAACGGGAACTGCGGCTGGCCCTCCAAGCCGTGGGCCGCAAACTGGGCATGTACCTCCGCCGCCGCAAACGGGTCCAGCACGAAGGGGAGCGTCGCGGCATCTTTCTCCGCTACCTGAAGGAAGTGGCGGCCGCGGTCAGCAATATCAACCATATCGACCAGGAAGAGCTATACCAGAAACTGGTCCGCCTGGCCCACCTGAAAACGGCCGAAGCCGACATCAAGCTGGACGACCGCGGCCGGCCCGTGGAGGAAGAACCGCTGGAACTCGGCGACCATGTGTTGATCGTCGACCCGGAGGCACCGGAAAACGGCCAGCCGGTCGGCGACAGCACGCGTCCGGAAAGGCGAAAACACAAATGATGGGCTGCGCCCAATGAGAAATGGCGAGTGGCGAATGGCGAATGGCGAGTGGCGAGTGGCGAGTGGCGAATGGCGAATGGCGAATGGCGAGTGGCGAATGTCCAAGAGATTTCCTCACCGGAGTCCCAGAGCAATTCTCTCCTGCCCGCTACCGCCGGTGGCGGACCCTGAGCGGGAACTCTCAGCTCGCATTTCTTCTGCGCAGTGGTTCCTCAGATCGACGCCCAACCACGACGCTTTCGTGCTTCGTCCTTCGGCATTCCTTCGTCATTGCCTGTTCTCTCATTCGACATGTTCCCTTGCAGCATGAAACATGCTCGCACGGTGCGCCGATGACCACGCACTAAAACCCCGACATCCTCGAACGAACCGATTGCACGGCCATGGCCAAGAAAGCGAGAAGTGCAAAGAAGACGGAATTCAAACCCTCGCCACGCAAGTCGAGCTCCCGGGACGACCGCACCTTGGCCCAACTCTCGCAGTTGGCCGAGAGCGTCGTCCGGGCCGCTAACGCGCGTCGCGATCCCCACCTCGATATCCCGTCGCGCACGCTTTCCAACGTCCGTTATAGCCCGCGGAAGCGCATCATCGAGATGGGCAAGAACACGAACCGGCGACAGCTGTTCAACCTCCATCAGGCCAAGAGCTTCATGCAGACGATGCTCGTGGCCAGCGGCTGCAAGACGCTGATAGACCAGGGCAAGACGACGAGCATCCGGGGGCTCTACTACTTGCTGAAGCACACTATCGAAGGGACGCGCGAAGAGACGTTCAACGACCAGGCGGAGTGTGACCCGGTGATCGAGGATATCGAGGTCACGGTGAACGCCCTCCGGGAAGAACTCCACTTGTACGCGCAGAAAAAGGGCGACATGGTGGGCGAGATCGTGCTCGTCGACAACGGCGACGAAATCGATTGCTCGCGCATGGGCTCGGGCGGTTACGGCATCCCCTCGATCGTGGAACCGGAGGTGATCCAGTTCAAAAAGTGCAAGGCCAAGTTCGTCCTGCATGTGGAAAAGGACACCGTGTGGCAGCGGTTCAACGAAGACAAATTCTGGCGCAAATATCACTGCATCCTGACGCATGGCGGCGGCCAGCCGCCGCGGGGCGTGCGCCGTCTGCTCTACCGACTGCACAACGAACTGAAGCTGCCCGTCTACTGCCTCCTCGATAACGATCCCTGGGGGTATTACATCTACAGCGTCATCAAACAGGGCTCCATCAACCTGGCCTACGAATCCCGCCGGATGGCCATCCCCGACGCCAAGTTTCTGGGCCTGCGCTCGAAGGATTTCGAGCGATGCGGCCTTTCCCCCAGCGTAAAGATCGATCTGACCGACACCGACCGCAAGCGGGCCATGCAGATCGCCAAGTACCCATGGTTCGCCAACAAGAAGCCCTGGCAGCGGGAAATCAAGCGGCTTCTGGACAACGGTTTCAAGCTGGAAGTGGAAGCCCTGATCTCCAAAGACATCAGCTACGTGACTGAAGTCTACGCCCCCCAGCGACTCAAAGACAAAGACTGGCTCGATTGAGCATGCCCCAACGTTGCAGAAGGGAAACGTAGGCTGGGCATTCGTGCCCGTCAATCACGAGCTCGACCGGCGAGGCCGGCTGGTGTGGCAAAACCCACATTCTGTGGCATCTACGATGCGCAGGCTATTGCGCGTTCTGCCGAGCTCATGACGGACAGGAATGTCCATCTTGCCCTGCCGGCTGGCAGCGCCGGGACATACCCGACACCGGCTGCGGGCTGCCCAGACCTCCTGCGGCCTGGTCAGGCGTCCGACTTCGGAAAGCGTGGCCGCCATGTGCCGCCTGTTCGGCTGCTACTGGTGTCGAAGGAATCGAAACGGTGGGCGGGCACGGGCCGGGGCGGCGCAAAGCTGGCCACGCTCTCCATCTCGACCGCCATCGTCGCGCCAGCCACCTGCTCGAGACAGCGCTGGACGATCCCGCGCAGCTGCTGCGGATCCGTGACCACTCGGGCATTGATTAACAGCTCGGCCGTCTCGCTTCGCACATCGGCCTGGCCCCTGGCGGCCGGCACGTCGTCCTGGTCGGTCAGGTTGGCTGTCACGGTGCCTGCCGGACAGCTCAAATGGATTTTGATGTGGGCCACTGCCGCGTTGGACTCACGGCACTGGTCGCGAATCGCAGCCAGCAGGCCTCGGCAGAAGACGTCCCAAACCTGCGGCGTGGGGCTCTTCAAGCGGACGCTGGCGTTCAGCCATGCCAGGGCCGCTTCGCCCCGCGCGTAGGTATCGTAATCCATCTCGGCCAGATGGCCGCCGCCGCTGCCGTCCTGGATCACGTACTGGATCCACCGGTCCACGCCTCGACCGGTCTTGGCCGAGATGGCCATGCGTCCGGCCGCTGGAAAGTGTTCGGCCAATACCCGTTCCAGCAGGGCCGCCTGGTCCTCGGGAACCAGGTCCACTTTGTTCAAGACGATCAGGTCGGCCTCTTCCAGCTGTTTGCGGTAGATGTAGAGCACTTCGTCGGGAAACCGCCGCGTCGCGTCGTCTTGGTATACCTGCCAGAGCTGGTCCAGCGTGCGCATCTGGCGCACGTCGACCAGCACGGAAAACGGCGCTACGCGAAACTGCCGGCCGTGGTGTTTCTTGAGCGGCTGGAGCACCGTGGCCGACAAGTCGGTGCAGCTGCCCACCGGCTCGCTGATGATCACGTCCGGCTGGTAGGTGCGGATCAGTTCGTCGGTGGCGGAAAGCAGTTCGTTGAAATTGCAGCAGAAGCACCCGCCGCTGACCTCGCGCACCCCCGCCCCTGTGGCCGCCCGCAACACGGCCGTGTCCACCAGGTTGTCGGCCTGATCGTTGGTCACCAGCCCGACTCGCTTGCCCAGGGCGACCAGTCGCCGGGCCGCTTGCGCCAGGAGAGTCGTCTTGCCGGCTCCGAGGAATCCGCCCACCACGAGCAATTGCACGGGGTCCATGATCACCTTTCAACTGATCGATCCGCGGGACAGCCGGCTCAGCGCTTCGCCGATCCATCCATAATAGCGTGACAGCGGGACGGCCTCTTAGGGACAGGGCACGAACGGCCGCCCCGCAGCGGCCGCCTCACACCACCGACGCCGCGTCAGTAGGGTCGGAGGCCCTTGAGCCGTTTGGACGCTACGTCCGGCACCTGGTACTCGATCTCCACCGGCTTGCTGCCCAACTCGATCCCGCCCAGCTCCGGGTCCCAAAGCCATGTCCATCGGCGCAACTGATCCCGGTGGAGCATCACTCGGTGCAGAACCCTGGTGCGGCGGTTCTTGACCCAGCCGCCGTAGCGCCATTCGTACTGCCAGATTTCGAAGCGCATGGTGGCCGCCCCGGGCCGAATGCCTTCGTAACTGGTCGGCTTGTCCCGGATGAGCATCACCAGCACGCGCACCGTCTTCTGGTTGCCACCCATGTAAAGGGGCTCCACCCGATTCTCGTAGTGGCGCGACTTGCGGATGTCGTCGGTGATAGTCTGCCGGACGGCCTCGTCCACCGTAGCGGTGGGCGGAAAGAAGGGGTCAAACTCCAGCACCGGCGCGTAGGTGAACCCTTCGATCCGCGTGCGCTGATCGGCCAGGATCACCAGGTCGTACTGGCCCGGCTCCAGATCCTTGAACACCCACTGGCCCTGGCCGGCCCGCTGGGCCACGGCGTCCACCTCCGGCACGTCGATCTTGGCCTTGGGATTGACGGGCTTGCGAGGGTTGCCGTCCTGGTCCCAGCGGTGAAAGGCGCCCACGAACCGTACCCGGGCGTCGCCGGAAAGACGGACGGTCAATTGCCCTGCGATCACCCAGCCGGGTGCGACGCAGCAGGCAGCCGCGATTCCCGCCACCACGAACCGGCTCAAAAAGCACATGGCCGACTCCCCTGGAAAGGAAAGGAACATGTCACTATTGCCGAGAACAGCCCGGCCCCACCTCACGCCTCAACCCTCACCCCTCCCTCGCCTCGATGGCCGCCATCTTTTTCTTCGCCTCGGGCACCAGCGGGCTGCCGGGATAGTCGGTCAGGAGGGCATGGAGGGTGGCCAGGGCCCGGTCCGGCTGGCCCCGTTGGATTTCGCATTCGGCCGCCAGCCAGAGGATCTGGTCGGCGTAGGGCGAATCGGGGTTGACCGTCAAGAGCTGTTCGGCCATGGCGATCGCTCGCTCCGGCACTTGGCGTCGAGCCCAGTATCGGGCGTAAAGCAAGGTCAGGTATCCTTCGATCTTGTCCGTGGGAAACTCGTCTTGCCACGCGTGGAGCTGCCGGGCGGCGCGATCGAGTTCTCCGCTTTTGATGAACTGTTCGGTGGATCGGGCGTGGGCTCCTTGCCAGGCTATTCCTTCGGCGTAGCGGCGTCTGGATCCCTGTGCGGCTTCGGCCTCGAGGTACGCCTTGCGGGCCCGCTGTCCATCTCCAGTCATGGCGTAGTAATCGCCCCAAACGCGTTTCAGGCGGCTGGCCAATGGTCCCTGTTGGTCTGGGAGGTGGGACGCGGCGGCCTCCAGGAAGGTCAAGGCTGTTTTTTCGTTTCCCAGGTCATTGACGGCGATATCGGCGGCAGCGATTTCGCATTCGGCCTTGAGCTGGGGATCGTTGATCCGTGCGGCCGCGCCGTGCCAAATCCGGCCCGCCAGAAGGGAATCGCCCACTTCGCAGCGGGCCAGGGGGCCGACGAGTCTTGCCAGCGCCATCAAGGGCCGGTCCCCTTGGGCGGCCGACTCGTCCAGAAAGGCCCCTTGGGCGGCCGCCACGGCCGCGGCCAGGTATCGGGCGGCCTCGGCCTTTCGTTCCTCCACCGAGTCGGCAGCCGGCTGGGTTTCACGCGGCGACTCTGTCCGGTCGGTCGAGGCCGACTGGTTGCTTTCCCCTATCTGCGCAATCAGCTGTTGGGCTTTGAACTGATAGGCCAGAACCAGTTGGCGGAGGCTTTCGGCATCCAGGGTTTTGGGGTCGTATGTTTCCAGTACGGGGAGGTACTGATCCAGCGTGTGGGTTTGCGCTTGTTTGAAGATCCTGGGCCGTCCCACTTCGACGCGGTTGGTGATCGTCGCGTCCCGCGCGCCGCGGCGCACGGACAAGGTGACCGTATACAGTCCGGGGCGCAGGTAGACATGGAAAGGATTAGGGTCGCGGCTGGTTTGTCCGTCGCCGAAATCCCATCGGAGGCGCGCCTTGAGCGTCAGGGCGGGGGGCGAGAAATCGATGAATTTCACGCCCACCAGCGGCCAGCGGCTATCGGGCAGCGGCACGTCGCCGGCCAGGTTGACCAGGAAGTCGGGCACGCTGCCACCGGAGCGCATGGAGACCGGTCCCGGTCGCAAGTAGCCCACTTTGTCGGCATGGAAATACTGGCTGGGAATGGCCGACGGCCGCGGCCTTTTACCTTGGGGGTTCTCTTCCCACGCGGCCACCATCGTCGCCCGCGGACCGGCGGCGGCGTGGTAGTATTCGAACCGGTGGGGGCCGGCCGCCAGTTGGACATCGCGGCGGCTGCCCGGGGTGGCTCGCCGCAACGGCCCATGTCGTCCGGGGGCAGCGACCACCACGCGCCCGTCGATCAACAGGAAGCTGGCGTCTTGGCTCGACGTGAAAAAGCCGTATTTGCCCGGCGCGGGGATCCACAGCGTGCCCGTGTACCGGCTCAGGAACGGCTCGTCGACCAGGGAAAAGGGATTGTACGAATGTCGCACATGGGGTACATAGCCGGCGCCGATGGGCTGGGCCGAGAGGAAGGCATCGCGAACCGACTCGTACCGGTTCAAGTTGCAGTCCTTGTAGCGGCGGGTTTCCAACAGCAGCCCATCCCGGCTGGTCCATTCGGGCACCCCCCCCTCGTCCGGCGGCTGGCCGCCGTAAAAGATTTCATAGACTTTCTCGCGCGGAACGGTCTGGAAGGCCAGCCGACAGCGGTCGCCCGGGCCGAGCTGAAGTATGCGCCTCGGCACAGCTTGCCGGCTGCGCGTGAAGACCAGCACATTCGTCCCCTCCGCATCGATCTGGCCGTGATGGAAGAATTCCACCTGTACGACCGAATAGTCTTTATCCGGCGGGACCTGCACGGTGCGCTTGCTATTGAACTCGGTGCCCGCCCGGCGGAACGACTGCGCCGCGGCGCCGCCAGCGGGCAGCGCCCAAAGCACCAGCGCCGTGGCCACCGCCAGCCGGGCCGCTTTGCTCACCACAGGTTTGCCTCTCCCAGCAGTTCGCATTGATCGTTCACCCTATCTCGTTTATCGTAAACAAGTTGCCGCCACGGTGGAAGAAGGAGCTGAGGTCATGAGCGCGGGCGCCCATGGAGCATCCCCCCAAATGACACCTGAGGAAGCCGTACGGCGGGTAGCCCAGGCCCGCCAGCTGCTCCTCCAGGAAGTGCACAAGGTGATCATCGGCCAGGACGAGATGATCGAGCAGATGCTGATCTGCTTGTTCGCCCGCGGCCATTGCCTGACGATCGGCGTGCCCGGATTGGCCAAGACGCTGACCGTCTCCACGCTGGCCAAGGCCCTCCAGATGAAATTCAGCCGCATCCAGTTCACTCCGGACTTGATGCCCAGCGACATCACGGGGACGGAGATCATCGACGAGGATCGGGCCACGGGCCAACGGCATTTCCGCTTCGTGCGGGGGCCGATCTTCGCCAACATCGTGTTGGCCGACGAGATCAACCGCACGCCGCCGAAGACCCAAGCGGCGCTGCTGCAGGCCATGCAGGAGTACGAAGTCACGTCGGCCGGCAAGACCTACGCCCTGGAGTTGCCCTTCTTCGTGATGGCCACCCAGAACCCCATCGAACAGGAAGGGACCTACCCGCTGCCCGAAGCCCAGCTGGACCGCTTCATGCTGTCGATCTATATCGATTATCCCACGCGCGATGAAGAGCGGGAAATCGTCATGGCCACCACGTACACGTCTCGCGAAGAGATTCAGCCGGTGCTGCAGGGGCGCGATATCCTCTGGATCCAGGAGTTGGTCAGGCGGGTACCGGCCAGCCGGCACATGGTCGATTACGCGGTGGATTTGGTGCGGGCCACCCGGCCGAAGGAGCCTGCCAGTCCCGAGTTCGTGAGGGACTGGTTGGCTTGGGGCGCAGGCCCCCGGGCGGCGCAGAACCTGATCCTCACGGCCAAGGCCCGGGCCATCCTCCACGGCCGGTTTGCGGTGACCGCCAGGGACATCCGGGCCATGGCCGCGCCGGTCCTCCGCCACCGCATCTTCACCAACTTCAACGCCGACGCCGAAGGGGTGGACGCCGACCAGGTGATCCAAAAGCTGTTGGAGACGGTCCCCGAGCCGTCTTACGGGGAGGCGGTCCCCTCCCAGCCCCGTTCACCCC
>DQVB01000507.1 GCA_015661985.1 Planctomycetota bacterium
AAGGGTCAATGGCCACCACGCGGTGGCCATCGTCCACCAGTGCCTCGGCCTGCGTGGCCAGGGCGGCTCGGCCTTCGTCGGCCACCAGCAGCGCCGTGCCGCGCGGCTCCGGGCCGGCCAATTCCACGGCCGGCACCGTCCATGTGCCGTCCATCTTCAGCTGCCAAAAGGTGGCGTGCAGCGGTGGCTGCTCTTCCTGGCCCCGCTGAATCGGTTGGACGGAATACCGTACGGCGCGGACGATCTGTGCCAGCCGCCGACGCTGGCGCCGTCGCCACGCCCGTTGCCCGGCCTCGTCTTTCGGCAGGGCCTCGCATCGGGGGAGGTCTTTGGCCAACCCCAAGGCGAGTGACTGGAAGGTGGCATTGTCCTCCGGTAGCGGCACGGCCAGCTGTTCGGCCGTCTTGATTTCATCTTCGCAGGGGATCTCTTGGACACGGAAATCCGGGTCGTCGGGGTAGAAGAAGTCGGCCAGCATCTGGTAGAAGACTTCGCGGTTTTCCTGTTCGTAATTGTGGGTGCCCGGTTCGTGGTTTACGTGGTGACGGAGGGCATCGAGGCGACCGAAAAGCTCATAGATGGGGCGGGCAGCATCCAACAACGGCTCGAGGGCGTAGCCGGATTCGAAGCAGCAATTGTCTTTCGCGTTGTAGGTCAACAGGGCGGGACGGGGTGCCAGCATGGCGGTCAGGTGCGTGTAGTCAGCCACTGTGGCCAGGTCCGTGGGCGTCTGTTCCGAATCCCCCAAGTCCTTGAAGTGGTAGGCCCGCGTACGGAAGCTGGAATAGCCGGCCACCGGGTTCGACAGTTTGACTCGCTCGTCGAGGGCACTGATGACGATCGTCTGCCACCCCCCTCCGGAAAGGCCCGTGACGGCCACGCGCTGCGGATCGACATGATCCAGGCTGAGCAACAGATCGAGGCTGCGTTTCAACAGCAGGTAGAAAGGTGCCAGCCCGCTGGTGCCGCACAGGTCGAGCTGGTTCATCCGGTCATGCCCGTAGCCCGGCCCTCGCAGTTGGCCCATGCCCAGCCATTCGACGTTCAGGGCCAGTATGCCGCGTTTGGCCTGGTTGATGCAGCGGATCTGTTTGGGCGGGTACTGCTTGCCCAGCGCCGTGTGGCCGTTGACGTTCAACACACCAGGTACCTTGCCGCTCAACTCAAGCGGTTCGTATAACAGCGCCGGGATCCACAATCCCGGGAGAGCCTCGAAGCGGAGCTTGCGGATCCGGTAGCCGGGGCCACCGTCGATCGTCTCCAGCCACTGGACACGGGTGGCCGCGTCGCGCCACCGGGCGGCCTCCCCTCGATAGATGACCCTTTCCAGAACGGCCGACCGGATCCGTTCGGCCTGTTGGCACCACCCGTCGGCCGTCTTCACCTCCGGCATCCGGATGACCCGTGTCTCGCAGAACCGCTGCACTTCGGCCAGCGGCAAAACGGAGCCGATGATCTCGTGCTTCAACAACTGCTCCACGTCCGGCCGCTCCGCCCCTCGGACGGCCACGGCAGCTACCAACCAACCGAGTGCAACAATCAGGCTCATAGCTCGCATGGTGTGAACTCCTCCGCTCGGCTGCCAACACGCTCGTACTGTCCATGGCCGTTTCGTGTGACCACATTGTGGCCCATTCGCGGCCCGTTGACCAGACACAACCGGCGTTTCTGCCCATGCCGGTTTCCGGCTCGGGGCCCATTCGGCCTACGTGCCGCCGTGGCAGTGTCGCCGCCCGAAGGGCACGATAGTAACGGGCCGGACGCCCCTGGACCTGCGGCTCTTTGGGGCCGACTCGGGTTCCCCACCCGGGATTTGCCGTGGGACGGCGCCGCCGGCTAGAGCAAGGGGTTGTGAACCCACAGGCCACACGGGAAACGAGCAGAGCTGGATCCCCAGCCCAGGTGTTTCATTTTTTCGGGAAGAGCCGGCATGGAACCGCTCGTCGTTACCGGATGCAGAAATGATGTGGCCGCAGCAGTTGGCGCTGCATTGGCACCGGCCTTCTGTCCGGCTTTGGGGGCCGGTGGCAGGCTGCAGGAAATCAACCTCAGCTTGTCCAATCCGCTGCCCTTTGCTCGTCACGCCGAGCCGATCACTTGCGGGTGCCGCTGCCGCTATGGAGGCGTTCCATCGACCGATGTACGCCATGCCCGATCCAGCGGCGATCTACGCCACCCGGGCTTTCTGGCCCACCGGACCCCTGGATCGTGAGCGGTTCCGGATGCTGGAGCCGGCGTGTGATGCCTTTGTCTATCCCGTGGGGCGGGACGCGGCCAGCGTGATGACCAAATGGGAGCAGATCGACGAGTTCGGTTGGCGGCACTTCGGCGATACCTTCGCCGATGACGAGTGGCCCCACCGGAGATGGTCCGCGATTTTCCCGAACATCATTTCGGCCGCCGGCCGCTCAGCCATTTCGGCAACGAGTACGACGTGAGCTATACGGTGCCGCTCCAGGGGCTGCGCCGTGCGGACGCCAAATGGATGTGGCTGGCCGACGTGCTCTGCCGTCACTACGCCGATATCTGCGTTTACCACCCGGACGCCGAACCGGCTGCGGCGTACCGCCACGGGCCGTTCACCCATACCACACACCAGACGGCCGCCTTCCGGAGCACGCACCGAATGTACCCGGTGGAAGCCAGCCGGTACGGGCTCCGCTACGCTTCCGGCGGACCCAACGCGGGGCATTCCTACGTGGCCAGCCTGGCCCAGCACTACTACCTCACTGGGAACCGTACCAGCCGCGAAGCGCTTCTGGAAGTGGCTGACTGGAGCGTCTGAGTCGACCGGCGGCCGTCCGCTACGATACCTGGGACCCGGTCAGGCGGCCCCGGAAAGCGACGCTTCAGGTGGGGTGTTCCAAAAAGCGCAATGCGCCCGGTGCCCGAAGCCCTGCCTTTTTCCCACGCGTCGAGCTTCGTCGAGTCCCCATTCCCTGGGAAGGTCCCATACTGTTGGCCGAGCTCCTCGTTCGCGTCATACGGCATGTGACAATGATGACGATCAGACGATCAGGGGGATGCAAGCGGCACGTCAACGGCCTGGTGAACCAACCCGCTGTTGCCCGGCGGCAACGGCTGGATGTTGCCAAAATCCAACAAATCACTTGCCTCGGCTCGATTTGCAGGCCATGTTTGTTGCAGACGCACGCTCGTCCTTTGGCAGTGCAAACGGCCGCCGCGGTAGCCAACCCGCGAGCCATGTGGATCATGTTTCCACCCTTCCCGGCCCGCCGCCGAGCGTGCCACCGACGGGTGAATCCGGGCAACCTGCAAGGAAGGAGAAGGAAGATGCGGTCTGCCGTTTGCGCATGGATCTTGGCTGTTGGTTTCCTGTTGTGCTCTTGGGCCAGCGCCTGGGACCGGTTCGGTGGCGTGGGCCGGTGTGGCTGTCCAGGCTGTTGCGCTGCTCAGCAGTCGAACGGCTACGCGTGTGCGTACCCCGGCTGTGGCGGCTGGGGGTTGGTGCCAGGTTGCTGCGAGACGGCTCCATCGTGGTGTGACCACATTTGGGACGGCTACTGTGAGCGAAAAGGCCGTGGTGGCTGGCCGTTCGGTTTGCCCTGGGGCAGCCCCGCGGGCTGGTCGGCCTCGTGCGCCGGTCGCAATCAACCCGCCGCCCCGGTGGAGCCGGCCTCCGCGGAACCGGAGTCGGAACCCACAGGGCCAGCTCCCGTTCCGGCAGAGTCCGCCCCCGCCCCGACGGAGCCCGAACCGGCGCCGTCCGAATAGTTGGACAGGGCCCCTGCGTCGCCCTTTGTGCGCGCAAGGGTGTTTCAACAACAGCCCCTGGACACAGGCGGCACGCCCAATGGGTAGCCTGGCCGGAACGAGTGGAAAGCTTTCCTCTCGCTGCCAAGGTCTGTTTGGCAGCGCACTTGGAGCGAAACGCTGCGCGCAGCTCGGCGGTCTGCGCAGCTCCAGGGCCAGAGACAGCAGACAACCTCCACTGGGCCACGTAGCAAATCCTTGGGCTGGAGCTTGCACATCGGGCCGCCCAGCGGAGCTTCGCTCAGGCGGTTTAGCGAAGGGAGGCCTTGGGCACGAGGAAAAGAGCCGCCCTACGGAAACCGTGCAACGGAGTCTGACGGCGGGCTCCGGCGGCACCGGGCCCCAGCGGAGTCACCGTCCAATCCGTTTGCGCCGGCATGGGCGGCAAAACCGACTGGAGGGGAGCAGCCCCTTCTGCCGATACCAGCTACGTGAGCAAACCGGGAGGGCGGGACACGTTGTCCCGTTTCAGGATAAAGGTCAGAGCAAGACGACGGACCGTCTTGCTCTGACCTTTTTTGGTCCTTGTCGTTTCCGGGTGGGGGGGTAGCGAGGCTACTTGGGGTTTCCGGCCGGGAGCTGGCCGCGAGCAATCAATTCCCCGAAGGTGGGCGACCTCTTATCCTTGGGATTCGATCTCAGCTTGGCCACGGTGTCCAGGGCCTGGCGTATCTTTTTCACATTGTTCTTGTCTTTCCTCCGGTCCAGCAATTTGGCCAACTCTCGGCCGTAGACATTTCTGTTTTTCTTGCTCGTTCCTTCGTGGCAGATGTTGCATTTGGCCTTGGCCACCAGGGCAGCGAACTGCTTGTCTTTCGGGTTCCGGCTGTCCTTCTTGACGTACTTGGCCTCGAACTGGTCCTTGAACTGTTTGACGGCCAACGCCCGCGGCGTGCCGGTCCACGAAAGCGCACCGAGAAAGGCGGCGGCACAGGTCAACAAGATCATACGTCTGGTCATGAATAAGGTCTCCCGTGAACAGCGCGTTTTGGATGCCTGACGTTTCCATCTAGTAAACGCCGAAGGCCGCCGGGTGTCAAACATCGCGGCCCCGCTGTTGAGGCTCCGCTGGCAGCAGCAGCGGCGGCGGCAGCAGCAGCAGCTGGAGGAGCAGGCGGAGCGTGCCGCCCGAGGTCACCAGGGAAGCGGCAGGGGGGCCG
>DQVB01000049.1 GCA_015661985.1 Planctomycetota bacterium
CAGCCTGGCCGGATAGGTTTACCGCGGATCGCCAAGGCCAGGCGATTCGTGCCCCGCCAGCCCCGCTGCGACCAACCTGGAGGCCCCTCGACGGCCTGCAGAACACTTGGAATATGTGCAAAACTTGAACTAAGCGGCAGTGCCAATCGCGGCTGGTGCGGATCCGTGTCGCGCGGATGGATATAGACGATGAGCGGGCGTGCTTCCCGTTGGAGTTGGCGCACTCCCCACCGGATCAACGGCAGCGGTGCGGCCCTCAGGTATCCGCCACCGAACAGGCAAATACGTTGACCAGCGAGTTGCACGACGGATATGGGCAGCTCGGCCAGCGGGCCAGCGGGCGTGTTCATCCAATGCGGTTCGAGCCGGCCGTTGACCAGGCCGCCGTGGCCGCGAGCGGCGGGGAAGACGCTGCTGTCGTACATGTACCCGGCACGCCGAATCTCGCCAAAAGCCCATGGGGCCCGCTCGGTGATTCCAAAGCCCGGGGCGCGGAACCCCAGGACCCGGGCACCCGTAAGGTCCTCCAACAGCAGTCTGGCCCGCCGTATGTCTTCATAGAACTTCCGCGGCCCCACTTGGTAGGCGAGCAGATGGGCATAGCCGTGACTTGCGATCTCGTGGCCTGCTTGGACACAGCGACGCAACAGGCCTTTGTGTCGCTCGGCGATCCACCCGAGCCAGAAAAGGGTTACCATGACGCCCGACTGCTCAAACAGCTCCAGCAAGGGCTCCATGTTGTGCGCCACTCGCGACTCAAGCCGCTCCCACTCGTGCAACGCAGGGGTGGCCGCCGAGTCGAGAATGTGGAACCAGTCTTCTACATCTACGGATAAAGCTGCTTGGAACGCCACAGCAATGCCTAGAAAAACCGTCGCCCGGCCTTCAAAAACGCTTTCCTGTCGGCAGCCGTGGGGAAGGAAAAGTATGTGGCTTCGGCTTCCGGATTGGGATGGACCGCGGCTCCGCCGTCGGCGATCGCGCGGACAGCATCCACAAGCGCCTGTGCTCCGGCAGCCTTACTCTTCCGAACCAGCGTGTCCCACGCATCCCCGGAGTCGATCGGCACTGGCCGTTGCAAGACTATATCACCCGCGTCCGCCTTGTCGGCCATAAAGTGGACGGTGACGGCCGTTTCTGTTTCCCCATTGAGCATCGCCCAGAAGGCGGGCATAAGGCCTCGGTAGCGGGGCAGCGGGGCACCGTGGACGTTCAAAGCCCCGGCTGGGAACCGTCTCCGCACGCGCCGTCCGATGATCTGCGGGCAGCTCATCGAAACGATCACATCCGCGGGGTACGAATCCAAAACGGCTTGAAACTGCGGCCCGCGCAGGCGCCGCACGTGGCGGTAAGGGATGCCGTAGGCGGCGGCGACTGCGGCAACTGACCAAAAGGAGCCATCAGGACTACAGGTTGTCAACTTGTCCCTGACTGCCGCAGCACCAACCCGCCACGCCATGCGAACGGAGTTGGTCAGACCGAAAAAGCGGAGATGTCGCAGTAGGCCCTTAACACGTCCGCCGTGAGTGGACAGGGCGGGTGCTGTCACGATGCAGACAATCCATTCGCGAAGCTGCTCGCACACGTGAGCAATCGCGTTCGGCATGAAGAGCCGCTCATTCTGAGTGACTAAGAAGATGCGGAGCATGCTACTTCCAACGTTGCTGGTCGAACGTTCTCGGTGCGTGACTGGCTTCAACGGATCCGAGGTCGCATCCGTGCGGAGGTTACAACCGGGCAGGTTCGTGGAAAAGTGCGATCGGCTGGATGTGCACGTAGCGGCGCTTCTTCATATCAGGCATCAGCTTGCTCGCTCGCCTGGCGTGTGAGGCTGTCGCCAGGCTTGCTTCAGGTCGCCGTCGCACTGCACGGCTCTAGATCCAAAGCGGCAGGGGACTGGCGCGCTTCAAATGCAGACTTACTTCATGCTTCTGACGCGTACGCCGGCTTAAGACTCATTGGTGCTTGCTCGTTTAAGCAGATATTCCGTCAGGGCATGGAAAGCCCAGGCTTGCGACCAGCGCATGTAGGGGATCTTGATCAGGCGGCGTCCGCGGCGTTGGAAGTAGAAATAGCCTTTGGGCGACTGAAACAGTTCGATCATGCGCTGCAGGACGCGCCCGGCGAGCTCTCTGTACCCCTTTCCCTCGCCACTAAAGAAAACGACCGCCTGGGCGAAGCTGTGGATGTCCAGCGGTTCCAGCCGGTCGTGATAGTACTTGGCCGTGCCATCGGGGAGAAAGAAATTCTCGGCGTAGAACCGGACGCCCCGCTGGTACGCCTCGCGATACCCTTCGCCGTATCCTTCCTCCAGGAAATACCGGATCGCCTGCAAGTTGAAACCAGTATGGAACGAGTCGATCCAGCGCTGATAGTCGGTATCGGCGTACCACCAGGAGCCGTCGGTCTGTTGGCGCCGCATGGAATAGCGCAGGGCGCCGAGCGCCGCATCGCGGGCTCGAGTGTCGCGATCGTAGCGCTGCAATCGGATCAACAGCGACGCTCCGAGCAGGTTCGCGTTGTGCACCGCCAGGTGGTCGATGGGCGTGTAGCTGAAGCAGAAGCTGTCGCGGTCGACGGTGCGGTTGAGGTCCTTGAGAATGAAGTCCTTGATCGGCAGGGCCAGCCCCAGAGCTCGCTCCCGGCCGGTGTGGGCGTAGGTATCCAGCAGGGCGTGGCCGATGAACGACGAATTGACGATCGTCGGCGTCCCCTTCGGGACAAAAAACGCCCGCGATTGCCAGTCGAAGTTGTAGCCCCAACCATGGCCAGAGCAATTACGGCTGCGCAGGTCCGCCAGCAGGTCCAGCAGGCGGTCGATCTGGTCCAGGGCGGGAGGGAGCCGTTGAGGGTTGAGGGAGCAGGAGCCGGGGGGCGGAGGCTGGCGGTTGCTGGTTGATGGTTGATGGTTGATCGTCCGCAAGTACGGCGCCGGGAGTGGCGTGCCGGTTTGCAGCCGGTGAAGTTTGGCGTAGCCCCAGAGGAAGAGGCCGAGGCCCTTCGGGTTCCAGTCCTTTCGGATCAAAAGCATCGGCCGCAGGTTGATCGGGCACCGCTTCAGGGTCTGGATCGCCGCGATGCGCGCGTACTTGTGCCCGAACGTGAACAACCGCAGCACCGGGCTGTTCAGCGCGTCGTACGGGTCGTAGCCGCGGAGGCCCTGCCGCTCCACGTACGGGCGCAGCCTGACCAGCGAGTCCCACAGGAACGCGACGCTCCGGGTTGGCCCCTCAGCGACAGAGGATTCCGAAGGTGAACGAGTGGCTTCAAACGCGAAGGACATTGCTCAGAGGTTAGACGTCAGGGAGCAGGGAGCCAGAGGGCGGGGAGCCCTATGACATTGGGTGATCGTTGATGGTTGATCGTTGATGGTCGTAGCCGCGATGCGGGATGCGGGGCACGGAATGCGGGATGTTCGGTCTTTGTTGTTCGAACTTCGCTGTTGCTTCGTCACGCGGTCATTCGTCATTGGGCATTCCCCAGGTTGCGGGTTTCGGCGTGCAGGAGGCGGTTTGACCGGTGGCGGCGAAGGTCCTACAATTGGGGTTGTCAGCACGTTCGGCGTCCCCACTATGCAACAAACCAGAAGCGAGGTGAATGAGCCATGCCCACAGCTTTGCAACTGTCCCGCGAGGGCTGGAAGCCGTATTTGGAGGCCGCGCGGCGGCGGCCCGCTGCGGCACCAGTGACCGAAGTCGACGAGC
>DQVB01000105.1 GCA_015661985.1 Planctomycetota bacterium
CTGGCCCAGCCGCTCCGGAACCGCTCGCACCCAACGCTCACGTTCCTCCAAGGCTGGATGGCCGGGGAAGAGCGAAGCAGTGTGTCCGTCCGCGCCGAGGCCGAGCAACACCAGGTCAAGGGGGCCGAAATCGCGCAGCGCGCGTTCGTACTCGACGGCGGCCTCCTCCACCGGCTCCTGTTCGCCGCGGATGCGATGGACGTTGCGGGCAGGGATGGGCACCCGGTCGATCAACCCCCGGCGGGCCATCCGGTAGTTGCTGTGCGGGTCATGCGGCGGCACACACCGCTCGTCGCTCCAGAACAGATGCACCTGGTGCCATGGCATGTTGGCCCCCGCTTCGGCCCCCAGCCATTCATACAACCGCCTTGGCGTACGCCCGCCGGCCAAGGCCAGGCCGAACCGGCCGCGGCGGGCGATGGCGTCCCGGGCTGCCTGTATCACGGCCTCCCCGGCCAGACGGCTGAGTTCTTCCAGGTTCTCAGCCACATGGACCGCAGCGGGTCTTTGGGCATTCATAGGACCAGCCAGCCTTTCCCGGCCCCAGTGGCCAAACGTTCCGCTTCATCCGGTCCCCAGCTTCCCGGGGCGTATTCGTACACCGGGGGCCGAGCTTCCAGCAGCAGGTCATAGATCCTCCACGACGCCTCCACTTCGTCGGCCCGGACGAAAAGCGTCTGGTCGCCTTGCAGGATGTCGGCAAGCAGCGTCTCATAGGCGTCCGGCAAAGGCCCGAAGGCGTGGCGGTAGTGGAAATCCAGCATCCCGGTCTGAAGCTGGAACCCTTCGCCCGGCACCTTGACCTGGAAATGGATGGCGAACCCTTCGTCCGGCTGCAAGGTGAGGAACAGCACGTTGGAGGCGATCAGGCAGGCGCCCTCCAGCGAGCGGAAAAGACAGACGGGCGGGCGCCGAAACCGGACCGCAATCTGGCTCAACTTGCGAGGCATGCGTTTTCCGGTACGCAGCACGAACGGCACGCCCTGCCACCGCCACGTGTCGATGTGGAAGCGCAACGCCGCAAACGTCTCCGTTTGCGATCCCTGACCCACACCTGGCTCGTCGTGGTAACCGGCGTACTGGCCGAAGACCGCCTCCTCGGCCGTCACCGGAGAGACGGCCCGGAGGACTTTCACCTTCTCGTTCCGCACGGCGTCCGCTTCGAACACGATGGGCGGCTCCATGGCCACCAGCGACACAAGCTGCGTCAGGTGGTTTTGCACCATGTCGCGCACAGCACCGGCACCGTCGTAGTAGGCGCCGCGGCCTTCCACGCCGAGCGTTTCCGCGACAGTGATCTGAACACTCTCCACATGATTGCGGTTCCACACGGCTTCAAACAAGGCATTGGAGAACCGGAAGACCAACAGATTCTGCACCGTCTCTTTACCCAAGTAGTGGTCGATCCGGTAGACCTGCGATTCGTCAAAGTACCGGTGAACCAGTTCATTCAGTTCACGTGCGCCGGCCAGGTTGCTCCCGAAAGGCTTCTCAACGACCAGCCGGGTCCAACCGGGCCCGCGGGCCAGCCCGGATTCTCCCAAGCCGCGGATGGCGTCAGGAAAAGCCCGCGGAGGCAGGGCCAAGTAGAAGACGCGATTGCCCGACAACCCGTGCGAGCGTTCCAGGGCATCAACGCGCTCGCGCAGCCGGCGATAGTCTTCGGTCGCCCCCGCCCCGATCGACTGGTAAAAGCATTCCTCCCACCCGTCCCCTTCGGCGGCCCTTGGGCTGGCGGCCATCCCGGCACCACGCAGCGACTCCCGAACCCAATCCCGGTAGCGGGCGTCGTCCCAATCGGCTTTCCTCCCGACGCCCAAAACAACAGATGGAGTCGGCAGCCAACCCTCCCCGCGCAAGCGCACCAAGGCGGGAAGGAGCTTGCGTTTCGTCACATCCCCTGTGCCCCCCAGCACAACGAACAAGAGCGGTTCTACGGGTCTCTCGGAAGCCATCACCAGGTCCAACGCTACCGTTCGGCCAAGCCTACGCCTGACGTACGCCTGACGTAGGGCGGGCTTCCAGCCTGCCACCCACAGCCAAGACGTGCGAGCGGCGCACACATGTGCAAGAAGTACCATGCTGACGTGGGACAGGCTTCCAGCCTGTCACCACAACCCGAAAGGGATACCCGCCCACGCTGCGCGCATGTTATGAACAAAGACTGTACGCGTCTTCCGAGACTTCGCTCGGGAGACGAGACCGCCTGCGGCGGCAGTTTCGTCGTTCAACGGCGAGCCGAAGGCGTCGGTGGTACTCACGTCGCAGTCGCCTGCGGCTCGCCGTCAAACGAGCATGACGAAGCCGAACCCAATATTGACGATATCTTGTCGATCCGCGCACCGTGAAGGGTTTACCGCCCTCCGTACCCCCCTCGCTGCCACCGGTTCCCGGGCCTCGGGACCGGGTGGCGGCGCACCAGGGGGACAGGCACCGAGCGCCACAAGCCCGATGGAAGATCCATCTGTAGGCCCTCAACCTACCAGGTCCCCAACCGCTGTCAAGGATGGCAAGAAAGGCCCCCTGTGCGACCCGTACCCACCCTCTCTGCCCCAACTCGCGATCACCTGCAATGCCGGCCCAGCCGGCCGCCCAACCCAGGCCAACCTTCGCGGGATGGCGCCTTGCCCGGCCGGATTGGCCGAAGCTGCCTGCTTGTCCCAGTCTGCCAGGAGCGGCCAGGTTTTCCTGTTGACGCTTTTTTGCGCCTGCCAGCTGGTGAAGAGCCCGCCTGTACGCTTCAACGGGCAAAGAGAAAAAAAGCCCTTGACGCGTCCGGAGCGTTCTCCTATTCTCCGGCCCGCACGAACGCAGTAGCGTGTGCTCCGCCGCGGGCGGAGGTAACAAACCACCCTTCTTCCACGTGGGAGGGTCTGCATCTGGGGTCGCCCCTTACCGGCGGCGGGCCTGCGGACCACGAAGCGCGATACCGCCGGCAAGGAAGCTCGAGCGGTACGCTTCGCGTAAACCGCGGGGCAGAAACACATCCTTCCGTGCAACTGATAGGCTACCCCCCTTCCCCAGTTGCACCATTTCCGATCGCTCCCGGAGAACCTTGTGTCCTCCGCCCCCCTGGGACACAGCCTTTCCGGGAGCCTTTTTTGCGCGCCTGCCGCACTTTTCGGGTGACGTTCCACAGAGGACCCGTCCACTCTCCCCGCCGGCCTGTGGCTGCACACGGGCAGCTTGCTCGGTTCGGCGGCGCCGGCTACGCCGCCACGTCGGCCCCCTTCCGGCGGCTGACGTTCTTTCTGCGGCAGTACACGGATGACACGAGCTTGCCAGCGGTGTACCTTAGGGAGTGTCTCGAAAGCGCCGGCCCGCCTGCAGGCAGTGGCGACAGTGCCAAGCACATCCTACAGGCACGGCTCACGGCGTGTGCTGAGGGGGTCATTGGTCGTAGCAGCGGAGAGAGGGCGATGGGAAAAGAGCGTGTGTGGCATCGGATGGCGGAGCAGGTGAGGGGGCGGCGGGGCGTGGCGATTCTTGTGCTGCTGGTGGGTGCCCTATGGTGCGGGCCGGTCGGTTGGGCGGCTGAGGCCGATCCGGCGGCCCCGGGGTCTGGGCCGGTCAACGTGGCTTCCGGCAAGCCCTACCGCCTTTCGCCGCCGCCGAACTATGGGCACTGCACGGACCCGGGCGACGCCAAGCAGCTGACCGACGGCCAGACCACATCGGCGTATTTCTGGACACAGCCGGGCACGGTGGGCTGGCAGCGTGCCGCCTACGTGACCATCCGTGTGGATCTGGGGCGGATCGAACCGATCCGAGGTGTTTCCATGACCACGGCGGCCGGCACGGCGGGCGTCACGTGGCCCATGGCCGTGTATGTGTTGGTCAGCGACGACGGCCGCACCTGGTACAACGCCGGCGATCTGGTCGCCCTGGATCATGCAGAGCACGGGCCGTGGCCGGAGGGGTACGCCATTCGGAAACTGGTCACCCACAAGCTGCGCACGCGAGGCCGCTACGTGCAGTTTGTGATCATCCCGTTGCCCGGCGGGCCCTACGTTTTTACGGACGAGGTTGAGGTGTACCGCGGCCCGAAGGCCTGGCTTACGGCGGATCTTGATCGTGGCAGGCCGGCAACCGCTCGACTGCTTTACGAATCGCTGCGTCGGGAGCGGGCGATCCGACACCGCTGGGACGCCGACCGCCGAGCCCTGGCCGAGGCGATCCGCAAGGCCCCGCTGGCTGAATCCGCTCGCCGGCGGCTCCAGCAACAACTGGCTGCCGTGGTGGAACTCGGTCCGGACGCGGTCACCCCCGGCCCCTCGTTTCGTGCCGTGCTGCCGGCGGGCCCGCATCACGAAGCGCTGTTCAGACTGCAGGCCCAGCTGTGGCGGGAACTGGGCGAGCCCGACCTGGCTGTTCGCGTCACCTGTCCTTGGGATCCCCTGGAGTTGGTCGGCGGGCCACCGGATCGGGACGAAGGTGCGATCGAGCTGCACACGATGCGCGGCGAGTACCGGGCGGCGGCCGTGAACGTGACCAACAGCACGCCGGAAACGATCACCGTACGGGTGCGCGTGCAAGGCCTTCCCGGCGGTCCCACGCCGCCGTACCTCACCGTACACGAAGTGATCTGGACGGACACGTCCCAGGGCGTGCCCGTGGCGGCCGCCTTGCCCGTGGTCCAACCTGCCAACGACGCATGGCGGATCCGAGTGCTGCCGGGGTTGGTGCAGCAGGTTTGGCTCACCTTCCACGTTACGGACCTCCAGCCGGGCGACTACACTGGCCAGCTGATAGTGGAAACCGACCAGCGCCAGCGCCACTCGGTACCTCTGCGCCTGCGCGTGTGGCCCTTCGACTTCCCCGCCCAAACC
>DQVB01000655.1 GCA_015661985.1 Planctomycetota bacterium
CCACTGAGCCGAGGGCACGAAAAAAGCCGCTGGCAGGAAGCACCAGCGGCTTGGCGGTGGCCGGGCCACTCACCCTGCCACACGTTGTTGGGTGAGGAACCCCACCAATTGCTGGCTGCGGGCCGGGTGGCGCAGCTTCTTGACCGCCTTGGCCTCGATCTGCCGCACCCGCTCGCGGGTGACCTTGAAGATCCGGCCCACCTCTTCCAAGGTATAGGTGTAGCCGTCACCCAGGCCGTAGCGAAGCCGGATGATCTCCCGCTCGCGGTAGGTGAGCGTCTTGAGCAGGTCTTCGATCTTGGCCCGCAAGAGGGCATTGCTGGCACCCTTGTCCGGCCGCGGGATCCCTTCATCCTCCAAGAACTCCCCAAAACAGCTATCTTCGCTCTCCCCGACGGGCCGGTCGAGGCTGACCGGAGGTTTGCCCATGCTCAGCACCCGCCGGGTTTCCTCCAGGGGCAGGTCGGCCGCCCGGGCCGCCTCTTCTGTTGTCGGCTCTCGGCCCAGTTCGTGCAAGAGCCTGTTGGAGGCGTTCTTCAGTTTACTCAACACATCGATCATGTGCACGGGGATGCGGATGGTGCGGGCTTGGTCGGCGATGGCCCGGGTGATGGCTTGGCGGATCCACCACGTGGCGTAGGTGGAGAACTTGTAGCCGCGGCGGTATTCGTATTTGTCGACCGCCCGCATCAACCCCGTGTTGCCTTCCTGGATGAGGTCCAGGAAGCCGAGGCCCCGGTTGCGGTACTTCTTGGCGATGGAGACAACCAGCCGCAGGTTGCCACCGGACAGTTCCCGCTTGGCCTGTTCGTAGTCCCGGTATTCGGCCCGCATCCGCTCGCACCGCCGGCGAAGGCTCAGCGGGCTTTCCTGGGTCAAGACCAACAGGTCGCGGAGTTCGCGGCGCAGGTTGGCCCGTTCGTCGAGGTTTTCCGGCCGATTGTCCAGCTCGGCCAGTCGCCGGCGGATCTGGTCCATGCGCTCGGAGACCTGTTGGAGTTCCCGCATCATGGTCTGCACGCGGCGGGTTCTGAGGCTGAGTTCTTCGACGAGGATGAGCATCTTGCGCCGTCGGCGGATGAACCTCTTGCGCGCCTCCTTGTGCTTTTCCGACGGGGTGCGTTTGGAGATGAGGCGGAGAAAGTCGCGCCGGTTTTCTTCGATCAAGTGATTCAGGGTTCTCAGGTTGTGGGGCATGCGGGCCAGGATCTGTTCCTTGCTCAGCCCTTCGGTAAGCGACATCTTCACCGTGCGGTCAAAGGGCAGCGCCCCCCCGTGGACCTTGTTCAAGGTGCTGATGGTGTTCCGCATGGCCATGGCACAGCCGAGCACGGTGCGGCGAAAGCGTTTGCGCGTGACCTCGATTTTCTTGGCCAGAGCGATCTCTTGTTCTCGCGTCAGTAGCGGGATTTCGGCCATCTGGGCCAGATAGAGTCGGATGGGGTCGTTGCTCCATTTGGCGGGCTCTTCCGGCGGCAGCAGCTGCACGTCAGAGCTGATGGGCAGCGGCACTTCGCCTGCTTCGTCCGCAAGCTCGCCCTCTTCGGCCAGGCTGGCGGTAGCATCCAGGGAAGGGCTGGAGAACTCCTCTTCGGGCGCTTCGTTGACCAGCCCGATGCCCAATTCATCCAGGGCGATCAGGAGGTTGTCCAGTTTTTCCGGGTCCACCGCCTCGTCGGGCAGGTAGTGGATCACCTCGTCATAAGTCAGGTAACCCTGGGCCTTACCCTTGGCGATCAATTCCTGCAATTCCTTGTCGAAAACCTCCACCGTTGCACTCCTTTTACGCCGTGGCCGGCAAGCTGGGGGTCAGCCGGTCAGCGGCCGCTGGATCCTGCCCCCCGGGCGGCCGAGACCTTTCCCGCGCATGGCCCTACCCATCCGTGGGCGAGGAGATACCATGCCGGGCGCGCGTGGCGTGGACAACCTCTTGGAGCAGCCGGAGCTGTTCCTCTTCGTCCACGCCTCCTTGACGTAAAGCGCCCGCGAACTGCACGCGCTGTTTGGTCGCCTCTTGTCGCCGAAAGCTCGTGATCAACTCCTCCCAAACGGTTTGCGGGTCATCACCTTCCTTTGCGCCGCCCCGTTCGTCCAGCTCCACCAGCAGGTTCTTCATGGCCGGATCGTCGAACTGGAGGATCAAGCGGTCGAAAGTGGGCTCGATCCCGGCGTCGGCCAGCCGGCAGCATGTGTCGAAAACCTGGCGGGCCGGGGCAGCCGTGAGTTGCTCGCTCCGAATGGCTTGGCGCACTTGCGGCAGCAACCCGGGGTTGCGGATGAGCAGCTCCAACAGTTCCCGCTCCAGCGGCCCCAAGGTGACCGCCGGACTCTCCGCCGCCTGAACGGGCCGTCTCCCGCTGCGGCCGCGGCGACGCAACTGGCTCAAACGCCGCCGCACGTCCTCTTCGGGCACGCGGAAACTGGCCGCCAAGCGCTGCAAGATCTTCGCTTCCCTCAGCCGATCCTGGGTCGTCGTGTCCAGCCGCAGGCGTGGGGCCTTGGCCACGATCGCCACCAACCGGTCCAACGCCTCGCTGGCGCCGTGCACATCCCGGTCCAGATCCACGTCGCGCGTGTAAGCCCGGAAGGCGTGCTCCAGTGCGTCCAGGGCCCGGTTGTGGAGCAAATCGGCCAAGGCATCGGCGCCGTGGGCCAGCAGGTAATCGGCCGGGTCCATCCCCGCCGGGAGCGTGACGATGCGCAGATCGGCCTTCTCGGCCACAAACAGCTCCAAAACCTCGTTCGCCCGCCGCTGACCCGCCTCGTCGCCGTCCAGCACCAACACGATCCGGTCCACGAACCGCTTCAGCAGTCGAATGTGGTACTCCCCCAAAGCGGTTCCCAGGACCGCCACCGCATCGCCGAAGCCGCACTGGTGGGCCATGATGCAGTCCGTATAGCCTTCCATGACCAAAGCCGTGCGGCTCTTTCGCATCGCCTCGCGGGCCAGGTCCAAGCCGTACAGCTGGCGGCTCTTGGAAAACAGCGGTGTTTCCGGCGAGTTGACGTACTTGGCCGGGCTGGCGGACGCCGATTCGGGCAACACGCGGCCGCCAAAACCCACCGGGCGCTGTTGGGTGTCGCGGATGGGAAACAGCAATCGGCCGCGGAAGCGATCGTACCATGTGCCCCCGCCTGGCGGCTTCGCCAAGATCCCCACGGCCTCCAAGAGTTCCACCGTCCCCCGGACCTCCCGGGCTCGCTCAATAATCCAGTTCCACTGATCCGGAGAATAGCCCAGGCGAAAACGACGTACACTTCGGTCGTTGATCCCCCGCTGCCGCAAATAACGCCGGGCCGGCTCCGCTTCGGCCGCCTCCAACAAACACCGGTGATACTGCTCCTCAGCCCAGGCCATGGCTTGATACAAGCGCCGTTTGCTGAACCCCTGGGGAACAGCCACCGAGGCCGCCGCGTCGGACTGCCCCGAGACGCTTGCCCCCCCGCTCCGGGCGTCCCGCAAGGGCACGCCCGCCTGCTCGGCCAACATCGCCAGAGCCTCGGGGAAACCCACCCCTTCCATCTTCATCACAAAACTGAAGACGTCCCCGCCGATGTCACAGACCCAACACTTGAACGACTGGCGCTCTGGGTTGACCTGCAGACTGGGCCGCGTGTCGTCATGCCACGGACAAAGTCCCACATACCGCCGGCCCGATCGCCGCAGCTGTACATACCGGCTCACCAGATCGACGATATCAATCGCCTGCCTGACCAGTTCCTTGGTCTCCAGCGACCCTCTCGATGACACCGTCGGCCCCCCCTGGGAATAAGTGGAAGAAATCCATTTCCTGACCCATTCAGCCGGCTCGGCTTTGACGGTACGGGAGCGGAAATCAGGCAAACTGGACAACATGCCCACGACCCTGTTCCCGCCACTTCGCAGCCCGCCCAGGCCCGCGGCTCCGCCGGGCTGCCAATCCGCTTTTCCCAGCCGCTCCGGCCGAATCCCTCCTTGTTCGCCCAACAGGCTGCCAGGCAATTCCGTTTGCCATGCCTTCCGATCAGAAACCCCTATCTACATCCTCCGCGTGGCGAACGGGCCGGCGATTATAGTCCTCCTGAAAAACGGGGTCAACAACAAGCCGCTCGCCGTGCGCGAGCCCTGAAGACCGGTGACACCCCCTGTTTTCAACGGCGGCATGCATGTCGGGAATAACCAGTATGGGCTCAGCAGCGTCGCCCTACCCTGGGCCAATGCATGACCTCAGCCAGCCTCGTAGGAGAAGTGTCCCCGCTTCTCACCGATTCTCGTGGCACAAGCCTCCCCGCTTTTGTCCCGTTTGCCCAGATTCGGCCACCCAAACTGAGCCAACAGGCGTATCTTCATCTTCCGGGCAAGCGAGGACGCTCTTACCCTACGACTTTTTCCTCAGCCCGGCCCCACACCGCCCCAGGGTCCTCATGTGGGTCCCGCTCAGCGGTCCAGCGGGCGTTCGCCCACGGTGACCGCCAGCTGCCGCGACCGGCCTTGGCGGATCACCCGTACCGTAACCCTGGCACCGGGCTGTGTGCGAGCCACGGCGATTTTCAAGTCGGTCGGGTTGCCAATCGGCTTGCCGTCCCACTCGATAATCACATCACCGGGGCGCATCCCCGCTCGCTCGGCCGGCGAGGGCACCACGACGCCAGCCACCAAGGCCCCGCGCGGCTCATCCAGGCCCAGCCGCGCGGCAGCACTTCGCGAAATCTCCCTGGGCTCCACGCCCAACCAGCCCCGCGCGATCCGCTCCCCAGCCCGGATCTTCTCGTAAATCTCTCGGGCCACTCGACTAGGGATGGCAAAACTGATCCCCCGGAAAGTCGGCCCGACGATAGCCGTATTGATGCCCACCACCTCACCCTTCAGGTTCACCAGCGGCCCGCCACTATTGCCAGGGTTCACGGCCGCGTCGGTCTGCAGATACTGCTTGAACGCAGCGTACGGGTCCGATTCGTCCTGCAACTGGCGGCGGTCCTTGGCACTGATGATGCCTGCCGTCACTGTGCGGTCGAAGCCAAAGGGATTCCCGACCGCGATCACTTCCTCCCCGACCTGTAGGGAATCGCTGTCACCCCACGGTGCTGCTGTCAAACCCCGGGCGCTAATCTTCAACACGGCGATATCCGTCAGTGGGTCCTTGCCCACCACGTCCACGTCGTCGATCGTCTCGCCGTCGGCCAACTGGACTTGCACCCGGTCGGCTTGATAGATCACGTGGAAGTTCGTCACGATGTAGCCGGCCTCATCCATAATCACCCCCGACCCTTCTCCAAGGGCCTCATATAAGGGGCTGGGGGCCCACTCCCCCAGCGACCGGCCTTCGATGATCTGGACGGTCTTGATCCCCACCACGGTGGGGGCAATGCTCTGCGCCACCAAGCTGAATCGGCCGGCCGGCGAGGGCAGGCTCTCCAGCTGCTGGCGAGCCACCTCGGCCCGGGCGCGAAGGCGGCCCCGAGTCACGGCGTACTGGATCTTCTCCAGGACCGCCGGCAAGATCAAAAGACCCAGCAGTACGGCCAGTAGAGCCACCATTGCAGCCAGGCGACGAGAGGCTCCCCGGGCCAATGGCACAGGGCGCACCGCGGGGTTGACCCGGCGCTGGTATTCCTCGGACATGGGCAGTTCTTACTCCTTTGGGGAAAACGCCTCGCGCACCTTGTCAAAATGGGCAACGGGCTCTTCGCCCTGTTCGTCACGACCGCCCCGGCCGGGAACCGCGCCGGCTGGCGTCCTGGGCAAAAGAGCGCCGCCCGCCTTCGGCGCCCGGCAGCGTCGGCTTGCACATCCTACGTCTCGTGCCGAGGGGGTCATGTCTCGGTTCATTATACCGCCCACGGTTGGACATTTCCGCGCTCGACCCGGGAACAGCGCGACACGCGGAGAAACCAGACCGTCTTCGGCATAGAAGGCGTCGGCCCGTCGCGGCCCACCTTGGGCTCGCCCGCAGGCGGCCGGTCGGGCCTTTGACCCGGTGGCCGGGGACCCGCTTTCGGAGACGTCCGGAGGCCATCCTGGGCCGGATGTTGAATTGCCATGTCCGATTGGGGAGAATGATCGCCGGTGACGGGGCGAAGCCCGTGGCGGTGGGCCGGCGCGCGGTCACCAGCCGCTGAGCACGGCGAATGCGAGCAGTCAAGGGCCACTTCAGCAGTTGGTGCGGATCTTTTCCCACCCTGCGCACCTCGCCAACCTGTGAATGGTTACAGTGGCCGTTGCCACAGGCTCTGGGTGATGTGGTCGTGGCGAAGGAGGATGGCGTCGATGAACGTGCGATTCGTCTTGTGCGAAAGATGGCGGGTTGTCGGCCGTGCGGCTCTTGCAGCTGCCTTGTTGTCGTGTACGGCCGCCCTGGGCGCTGAAACGGCTCGGCAGCTGCTCGAACAATCGGGGGTGTCGGGTGGTTTGGTGGTCCATCTGGGCTGCGGCGGCGGCGAGCTGACGGGCGCGTTGCGGACCGGCCCCCAGTACATGGTGCAGGGGCTGGACCGTTCGGCCGAGATGGTGGCCTCTGCGCGGGAGCGGTTGTTGTCCAAGGGGCTTTACGGACCGGTCAGTGTGGACCGGTGGGACGGCCGCCATCTTCCCTACATAGACAATCTGGTGAACCTGATTGTGGCCGAAGATCCGTGCGACACGTCCCAGGCCGAGTTGATGCGTGTGTTAGCCCCGGGCGGTGTGCTGCTTTTGCGCCGGGACGGCCGCTGGGAGAAGATCATCAAACCGTGGCCGGAGCAGATGGACCAGTGGACCCACTATTTCCACGATGCCGACGGCAACCCCGTGGCTTCCGACCAGATGGTGGGCCCGCCGAGGCGCTTGCAGTGGATCGGCACACCGCGCTGGTCACGGCATCACGACCACATGGCCAGTCTCACATCACTGGTGTCGGCTCAGGGCCGGGTGTTTTACATCCTGGATGAAGGCCCGCGGGAGTCGATCCAGCTGCCAGCCGACTGGCGGCTCGTCGCGCGCGACGCCTTCAACGGCGTGATCCTGTGGAAGCGGAAGATCGACCGTTGGAACACGCACCAGTACCCGCTCAAGAGCGGCCCAGCCCACCTGCTGCGGCGGCTGGTGGCCGTGGGCGACCGAGTCTACGTGACGCTGGGGATCGACGCCCCGGCCACGGTGCTGGATGCGGCCACAGGCCAGACGCTGATGACTTTCGAAGGGAGCCGGTATACGCGCGAGATCGTGGTCTGTGGAGCCACGGTGTTCTTGGTGGCGGACAACGAACCATCGCGATTGCCCAGTTGGCGGCGCGTTTCGACCTACGTCTGGGAGAACACACGCCAAGCGAACCCCGGATGGGGATGGCCGGGTACGCAACGGAAGATCCTCGCGTTTGACGCCCAGTCGGGCAGGCTGCTATGGCAGCGGGATGCCGCCGTGGCACCCTGTTCACTGGCAACCGACGGCAGGCGGCTGGTGTTCCACGACGGGAACCGACTGGTGTGCCTGGACCCAAAAAGCGGTGATCAGCTGTGGCAGTCGGAACCGGCACCCGTTTCTTTGCCCGTGCACACAAACACCGGCCCGCGGGTGCTCTTGTATGAAGACGTGGTCCTTTTCGCCGGTAACGACGGAAAGATGTCAGGCTGGTCGGCCGCTGACGGGCGGAAACTGTGGGAGAGGCCCCACAAGCCCAGTGGGCACATGTCGCTGCGAGACCTGTTGGTCGTCGACGGCCTGGTCTGGACCGGCGCCGTCGCCTCGGCACAGCACGACGGCGTGTTCACCGGATACGATCCTCGCACGGGCGAGAAGAAGCGCGAGTTTGAGCCCGACGTGCGCGTGCATTGGTTTCATCACCGCTGCTACCCGATCAAGGCGTCGGGCCATTACCTGCTGGTCGGCCGCAACGGCACGGAGTTTGTGAACCTGGGAACGGAAAGCTGGAAGCCGCACCACTGGGTACGCGGCGGTTGCATCTACGGCGTGATGCCCTGTAACGGCCTGATGTACGCTCCCATGGATGCTTGTGGCTGCCAGCTGGAAGCCAAGCTGGCCGGTTTCAAGGCTTTGGCGCCCGGCCCGGTCCCCACGCCGGGCCGCCACGGCGCACCGGCCACACCGCGGTTGGAGCGAGGTCCCGCCTACGGGCAAGTGGCCGGCCCCGAGGCGACTGCGGACGATTGGCCCATGCATCGGCATGACGAGGCTCGAAGCGGCGCCAGTTCGGTCGAGCTGGGCGCCTCGTTGGGGCGGTCGTGGCAGGCACAACTCGACGGGCGCCTCACGGCCCCCACCGTGGCCCGGGGTCGCGTCTTCGTGGCCTCGATCGATACGCACACCGTGCATGCCTTGGATCTGGAAACGGGCAAACACCTCTGGGCCTTCACCACCGGCGGGCGGGTCGATTCGGCGCCGACATACTACCGAGGCTTGCTCCTGTTCGGTTCGGCCGACGGATACGTGTACGCCGTGCGGGCCGCGGACGGGGAGCTCGTTTGGCGTTTCCGCGCCGCCCCGCTGGACCGCCGCTTGATGGCCTGGGAACAACTGGAAAGCGCCTGGCCGGTCCACGGCAGTGTGCTGGTCCACGACGGCGTGCTCTATCTGACCGCGGGCCGCAGCATGTTCCTGGAGGGGGGTATCCACTTCCTGCGACTCGATCCGGTCACCGGCCGGCTTCTGGGCGAGGTCGTCATGGACGACAAGGATCCGGAAAGCAACCAGGATATACATTTGGCCTACCTCCGGCGAACCCAGGGTAATAACATGCCCGTGGCGCTTTCGGACATCCTTTCTTGCGACGGCCGTTACCTGTGGATGCGGTCGCAAAAGATCGACTTCCAGGGCAGGCGGTTGGAAATCGGACTGGAAAACGTGACTCAGCAGCCGCCCGAGGACTTCCATCTGTTCTGCCAGGTCGGGTTCCTGGACGATTCCTACTTCTTCCGCACCTATTGGACCTACGGCCGGCGAGTGACCGGCGGCTACGGCGGCTGGCTCAGGGCCGGCCGGCTCGTTCCCTCGGGACGCATCCTCTGTTTCGACCAGACGCGTGTCTTCGGCTTCGGCCGCAAGCCGGAGTTCATGACCAATGCGTCGGTGGTGCAGTATCAGATTTTCGCGGCGGACAAGTCCGTGCCAAGCGAAGCGATCGAGCGGGTGCAGAAGGCCAACGGTGCCATCAATGCCCGTTCGCCCTTCCGCAACGCCAACTCCTCCGACTGGCTCTTGCGACGCTTCTTCCCCACCCGCCAGCTGACCGCCGTCAACTACCACTGGACCGTCCAGCAGCCCTCGCTTATGGTCCGCGCCATGGTGTTGACCCGCAAGCTGCTGGCCGTGGCCGGGCCACCCAACTTCATCGACGAACGGCAAGCCTATCGCATGCCCGACTCGCCGGAAGTCCTGGCTGCCCTCAAACGACAGCAGGAGGCCATGCGCGGCCGCCACGGCGGTGAACTCTGGCTGTTGAGCAAGGACGACGGCCAGCTGGTGGCCCGGTACGCCCTGGATACCATCCCTGTGTTCGATGGCATGGCGGTGGCCCAAGACCGTTTGCTGCTGAGCACCGTCGACGGGCGCCTGCTGTGCATGAGCGGGAGAGCCCCCGAGACGCTCGAGCCCGTCCGGGACCGCCCCCGGCAGATCGTCTGGGATATGCCCGAAGACCCCAGTTACCTGCTGCCGCCCGAAGAGCCCAAGGAAGAGGATTTCGATCGGGTGGTGCGCTGCAAAGTGGTCGCCGCCAAACTGGGGTACCGGCTGACGGCCAAGAGCCGAGACCACACGGCCCTGGCCCTGATCAAGCTCGCCACGCCCGTCACTACGACAGCCACTTTCACCACGCGACTCCGCGCCGCGCCGGTTTCCTCCGGCCAGTTGAGCAACGGATTCCTGGCCTTCGGCGACGGGGCCAGCGATGAGCAACTGGTCAAATGCGGCGTCCGTCTGAGGGCGAAGCAGGCGATGGTCATCCAAGGGACGATCCAGGAGGGCCAGACACAACGTACGCCGATTACCGTTCCGGACAACCGCCCCATGGAGGTGTCCGTCTCCGTGGACCTGGCCACCCAGCAGGTCACCTTCACCGTGGACGGGGTGAAGATCGAGGCAAAACTGACCAAGCCGCTCAAGTCGATCACTTACGTAGGCTATGCCCTGGACAACGCCGTGGTGGACTTCGCGCCGATCAAGGTCCAGTAGAGCGCGAATTGTCATTGATCTGGGGCCCCTGGAGCGGTTCACCGGAGAGGTGGCCCGGACTATTCACGTAGGCCGGAAAGAGGTCGCGCAACGTGGTGCCGGCACAGGGCAAACGCGATTCGACGTGGCATACGACGTGGCATACACTGGCCGTGTGCTTCCGCTCGCTCGTTGGCCGAGCGGCCGAAGTGGGCGATCGTCGCGGACAGGGTGCACCCCGGCAATGCGGTGCTTCCGCTCGCTCGTTGGCCGAGCGGCCGAAGTCCCGGCAGAGGCCGTGTTTGCTCGTTCCGGCCTACGAGGTCATGTGAATGATGCGGGATAGGCAAAGCGCTCCCGACGAGCGATGCCAGTGGGGAGCCGCAGGCCCTTCGCGTGGGTGGCCGGTTCGCAGCGGGGCGAGCGATCATCGCTTCCGGCTGGCCCTGCGGGCAAGGGGTGGCCGCGATTCTGGGCTGCTGTCGCAAGCTTCATTCTGGCAATGGGTTACGACGCCCTTTTTGTGGCTATCGGCATTGTTTTCGGGGGCGGAAACGGGTATATTGATTTGGTTGCTCTGGATTGGCTGTTCGGTCGCCGGGGAGCTGGCGAAAACACCCGTTTTGGGTACTCTGTGTCTGCAACCGGAAGGGGCCAGGAAGGCTCGTGTTCCGGGCCGATGGTTGGCCGACAGCAGCGCTTCTGAGCCCATTGAAGGAAAGGGATTTGTTTGTCCACCGATTCTGATCTTCCTGTCGACCCGCCTGCCGAAGGGGCTGGCGCCGCAGCGGAGCCCGGGGACGGGTCTCCGGGGGCCAGTCGTCTGCTGGAGTTGCCCATTGAGGACGAACTGAAGGGCAGCTATCTGACCTATGCGATGAGCGTGATCGTCAGCCGCGCCCTTCCTGATGCCCGGGACGGGCTGAAGCCGTCGCAGCGGCGGATCCTGGTGGCGATGAACGACTTGAACCTTGGTCCCGCTTCAGCCACGTCCAAGTGTGCGGGGATCGTCGGCGAGACGATGAAGCGGTACCATCCGCACGGCGACCAGGCGATCTATCCCACGCTGGTGCGGATGGCCCAGGAGTGGAACACCCGCTATCCGTTGGTGGACAAGCAGGGGAACTTCGGTTCCATCGCGGGCCTGCCGCCGGCGGCCATGCGGTATACCGAAGCGCGGTTGTCGCCCATCGCCGCGCTGATGCTGGAAGACTTCAAGATGGACACCGTCGACTTCGTGCCCACCTATGACGAGAAGGGCACGGAGCCGACAGTGCTGCCGTCGCGGTTTCCCAATCTGCTGGTCAACGGGGCCCAGGGGATTGCCGTGGGGATGGCCACATCCATCCCGCCCCACAACCTGGGGGAGATTTGCGACGCGCTGATCCGGGTGTTGGACGATCCGGACGTGTCGGTGGACGAGCTGTTGGAGATCTGCCCGGGGCCGGACTTTCCCACCGGCGGGATCATTTGCGGGCGTTCGGGGATTCGGCAGGGGTACCACACGGGGCGGGGAACCATCGTGGTGCGGGCGAGGGCGGATGTGGAAACGTTGCCCAACGGGCGGCAGCGGATTGTGGTCAAGGAGGTTCCCTACCAGCAGGCTCGGGACCGGGTCGAGGAGCGGATCGCTGCCCAGGTGGAGGCGAAGCGGATTCAGGGGGTGGCGGGTGTCCGCAACGAAAGCGACCTGAAGGAACCCGTGCGGCTGGTGTTGGAACTCCGCCGCGACGCCGATCCGGACGTGGTGCTCAACCAGCTGTATCAGTACACGCCGCTGCAGGACAGTTTCTCCTTGATCTTCCTGGCCCTGGTCGACGGCAAACCGCGGGTGCTTTCCTTCAAGGGGCTGCTGGAGGAGTTCATCCGCCATCGCGTGGCGGTCATCCGCCGGCGCACGCAGTACTTGTTGAACAAGGCCCGCCGACGGAAGCACACCGTCGAGGGCCTGCTGGTGGCCCATGCCAACATCGATGAAGTGATCCGCGTGATCCGTTCCTCCAGCACGCAAGCCGAGGCCAAGGGGCGGCTGATGCAGATTGCCTGCCCGGCCGCCATGCTCCAGCGAGCTCTGGGCGAGGAGGGCTTTGCGGCGCTGGTGGCCGAGCGGGGCGAGCAACACAGCTATCCCCTCACCCCCGTCCAGGCGGATGCCATCCTGCGCATGACCCTGGGGCAACTGGTGAACTTGGAACAAGAGAAACTGGCGCAGGAGCACAAGAAACTGCTGGCCGACATCGGCCGTTATCACCACATCCTTGCCGAGGAGCGGAACATCCGCCAGTTGATTCGCGAGGACCTGGTGGAGCTGAAGGCCAAGTACGCCGACCCCCGCCGTACGGAGATCAGCGAGGAGGAATACGGCACCATCGATCTGGAGGATCTCATCACCGAAGAGACGATGGTCATTTCCATCAGCTCCCAAGGTTACATCAAACGGACGCCGGTCCGGCTGTACCGCGCCCAGCGCCGCGGGGGCAAGGGGATCAAGGGCGCCGAGTCCGAGGAACAAGATCCGATCCAGCATTTGTTTGTGGCCAGCACCCACGCGTACCTGTTGTTCTTCACTAACCGAGGCAAGGTCTATTGGCGCAAGGTGTACGACCTGCCCCAGCTGGGCCGGGGCAGCCGCGGGCGGGCGATCGTCAACCTGCTGCACCTGGCCGAAGGGGAGCGGATCACCGACTGCCGAGCTGTGCGCGACTTCCACCAGCCCGACCACTGCCTGATGATGGCCACCGCCCGGGGCACGGTGAAAAAGACGCCCCTGGAAGCCTACAGCCGTCCCTTGCGCAGCGGCATCATCGCCTTGAAACTCCGCGAGGGGGACGAACTGGTCGACGTGGTGGTCACGAAGCCGGGCGACGAAGTGCTGCTGGCCACCGCCAGCGGCATGGCCATCCGTTTTCGCGAATCGGACGTGCGGCCCATGGGCCGTAACGCCAGCGGCGTGAAGGGGATCTCGCTGGGCCCCGGCGACCAAGTGGTGGGCATGGTGGTGGCCGACCCGGACGCCTACCTGCTGACCGCCTGCGCCGGCGGCTACGGCAAGCGGACGCCCTTCGGGCCGAATGCCGAGGGCCAGCCTGAGGCAGACGCGGATCCGGACGCGGCACTGGAGGAGGAAGAGCGGGATCAGTTCGAGGACGACACGAACGGGGCCGACCAGGAGACCGAAGACAACCACGACGCGGGCCCCCGCTCCACCTTCCACTACCGGACCCAAAGCCGAGGCGGCAAGGGGCTGCGCGACATGAAGACCGGCGCGCGCAACGGGCCCGTGATCGGGGTGGTCCGAACCAGCGACGACGACGAGTTGCTCATGATCACCGCGCGGGGGAAGATCCAGCGGATCCGGGCCAGTGATGTGAGGGTGGTGGGGCGGAACACCCAGGGCGTTCGGATCATGAGCTTGGACGAAGGGGATACGCTGGTGGCCGTCAAACGGGTCCCTCGAGAGGACAACGGCCCGGATACCCCCTTGCCGTAACCCTTCACGCCCTCAGCCCCATGGAGCCATGCCGCAGCGCGTTTTGATCACCGGTGTGACCGGCTTCGCCGGCGGCTACCTGGCCGAACATCTCCTGGAGGTTGGCCACCGCGTGTTGGGCACCTCGCCCGATGGGGCATGGCTGGAGACCTCCTCCCAAGCGGCCAGGGGCCGGGTGGAGCTGGTCGCCTGGGATCTGGGGTCGCCTGGGGGACTGAGCGACGCCCAGCGGCGGCGGATCGAGCTGTTCGGACCCGAGGTGATCTATCACCTGGCCGCCGTGGCCGTGCCCGCCGATTGTGGCACGGTCGATCCGACACCGCTGGCCGTGGCGGTCAACGTCGACGGGACGCGCCGGGTGCTCCAGTTGGCCGCTTCGCTGGGGCCGGAGGTGCGCGTGTTGTTCGTTTCCAGCAGCCATGTCTATGCCCCGGTGACCGCCACCCGGCCCACCGTGGATGAGCATGCACCGCTGGGCCCGGCCGGCGCCTACGGTCGAACCAAGCTCCTGGCCGAGGACGAAGTGCGTCGTTACGTCAACCGCGGCGGCTGGGCCGTCATCGCCCGGGCCTTCCAACATACAGGGCCTCGCCAGCTGCCGCCGCTGATGCTTCCCCAATGGGCCAGTCAGTTTGCTTGCGGCCGCGGTCCGGTGCTCGTGCAAACCCGCGATGCGGTGATCGACCTGTCCGACGTGCGCGACGTGGTGCGGGCCTATCGGCTATTGCTCGAGCGGGGACGGCCCGGCTTGGCTTACAACGTCGGCTCAGGCGTCCCCCGGCGCAGCGGTGAGGTGCTGGAACTGCTCCGCCGCGTGGCCGATCCCCGGCGAGCGGTGAAAGAGCTCAGCCCGGGCTTCAAGCAAGACCCCATCGCTGATACGGCGCGCCTGCGTCAAGCCACCGGATGGCGTCCCTGCATCCCCTTGGAACAAACCGTCGCCGACACGTGGCAGTGGTGGTGCCGGCGCGCAGGCGGCAGAGCTGTTTGATCGCCGGCGGCCGGGGCCGGCTTGGGAGGCGTCGAGAAACAAGTTGTGCAGTTTCCCGGTAGGATGGGCCTTCCGGAGTGTCAAAGAGCCGACGGACAGGAATCTCCATCCTCCGAAGTGCGCGCGTGATTTCTTGACGGCTCCTTGTTGGGGGCGATCCGCCCCGGACGGCTCAACCGGCTTCCGCGTGCAGGGGGGCGTCCGTCGAGCGGTGTCCCAGGTAAGCGGGATCCAGTTTGGCCAGTTCTTCGGCCAGCACGTCGACCGTGTAGCGGATCTGGTCTTCGGTGTGGTCGGCGTTGATGAAGAACCTGAGCCGCGACGCGCGCTCTTCGACGGCCGGGTGGAGGATGGGCCGGGCGTTGATGCCGCGCTTCAAAAGCGCCTGGGCCAGCTGGACACAGTGCATTGAATTGCCCAGGATAATCGGTATGACTGGCGTGCCGTCGCTGCTACCGGTGTCCATGCCCCGCTGTCTGGCCAGCCTGAGAAACAACGCGGAGCGTCGCCGAAGGCGCTCGACGCGCTCCGGTTCGCGGCGCAGGAGGCGGATGGCCGCCAGCGCCGCGCCGGTGCTGGCAGGCGGAATGCCGCAAGAGAACACGAAGCCCGGCGCGGTGTATTTGAGGTACTGTACCAGATCTTTGCTGCCCGTGATAAACCCCCCACAGCTTCCCAACGCCTTGCTCAACGTGCCCATCCAGATTTCCACCTGGGACGTGTCGATGCCGAAGTGATCAGCGATGCCGAAGCCGCGCCGGCCCATGGTGCCCAAGGAATGGGCCTCGTCGACCATCAGCAAGGCCTTGTGCCGGTTTTTCACTTCGATGAACTTGGGCAGGTCGGGGAAATCCCCGTCCATGCTGTATACGCCTTCGATGGCAATCAGCACGCGACGGTAGCGCCGCCGGAGCCGTGAGAGGAGTTCGTCCAGGTTCCGCCAGTCGTTGTGGGCGAACGCCCGCTTCCTGGCGCCGGAAAGTTTGGCCCCTTGCTGGATGCTGTTGTGCGCAAGAGCGTCGTGGAGGATAAGATCCTTCGGGCCAAACAAGTGTCCGATCACGGTCTCGTTGGTATGGTGTCCGGCGGAGAAAATCACCGCATCTTCCGTGCCGTAAAGCGCGGTGATCTCCCGTTCCAGATGGCGGTGGAGTTCGTTTTCACCGGACACCAGTCGACTGGCCGACACGCTGGTGCCGTACCGGTCCACGGCGTCTTTGGCCGCCTGGGCCACTTCGGCATCGCCCGACATGCGCAGATAGTTGTAACCGGCGTAATTGATCAGCTGGCGGCCGTCGATTACGGTCCGGCTTCCCAGGATGCCATCGTGGAGCTGGAAAAACGGGTTTTTCAGGCCCGGACCGTCGAACACAGCCAACTGCTGCCGGAGCCTGACGGATTCGGGGAATTCAGACACCTGATAGTAGGCCGGCGGGATCTCACCGTCCACCGTAAACCCGGAGTTGTCCGGTTGGTTTTCTGCCGTCTCGTCATCGCCCATGAACTGGATTACCGCGCGGGCCACGTCGCGGCAGGTGTACAGCTCGAAAAGCACGTCCTCGGGGATCCGGCCGCCGAAACGGTCCTCCACCGCCGCGACGATCTCCATCCGCTCGATCGAATCCAGCCCGATCTCCAACAGCGACGAGTCGATCGTCAAGCCCGCGGCACGCTCCTTGGCCACCTTGACCACTTCTTCCTGCACTTCCCGGGCCAGGGCATCTTCGTCCCGCGGGATGCTGAGCCGGACCGGCGCCAAGCAGTCCGGCCCGTCCGGTGACAGCCCCAGGGGCTGGCTCGCGGCCGGCGTGGCCGCTGGCTGCCTTTCGCTTCGACCCGCTTCGCCACCCACGGTTGGCCGTCTGGGTGAGGCCGCCGTTGCCCTTGCGGTTGTCGTTGGTGTTGCCGCCGTTGCCTCAGCCCTTTCCTGTCGCAAATGCCTGTGTACCGATCGCGTCCGGCCCCCTTCCCAAACGGCCATGACACGGAGCGAGCCGTCGAGGAACGCCTGGCGGCAGGCGTAACGCTGGATCTTGCCGCTGGACGTCTTCGGGATGCTGTTGGCCCGGATGAGCACGATCGTATCCGGTACCAAGTCGTGTTCGGCCTGCACGGCCCGGACGATCGCCTGGAACACAGGCGTCGGATCGCCGTGGCTTCTGCGTTCCAGTTCCTGGACGAAGACCAGCTTCTCCTCGCCGTTCGCCTCCACGGTGAAGGCTGCCCCGCATCCCGGGCGCAGCCGCGGATGGCTGGCTTCCACTGTGGCTTCGATGTCCTGGGGATAGTGATTCACCCCGCGGACGATGATCACATCCTTGATCCGCCCCGTCACAAACAGCTCGCCGTTCCGCAAGAAGCCCAGGTCGCCAGTGCGCAAGAAAGGCCCCTCGCCGGAATCCTTCAAATGGGCCCTGAAAGTGGCTTCCGTCACCCCCGGTTGGTTCCAGTAGCCCTGGGCCACGCTGGGGCCGGACACCCAGATCTCGCCCACCTGGCCCTCCGGGCAGCGGGTCAACGTCTCCGGGTCGGCGATCACGATCTGCTGGTCCGGCATCGTCTGGCCGCAGCCGACCAGCCGCCGCACGCGATCGTCAGGCCCCGAAACCTCCGCCACACGGCCTTGGGCCAGCGCCTCCTTGTCGAAAGACATGATCTTGGCAGGCTCTTTCACGTAGCCCCCCGAGACGATCAGGGTAGCCTCGGCCAAGCCGTAACAAGGGTAGAACGCTTCCGGCCGGAACCCGCACGGTTGGAAAACCTCGATGAACCGTTCCAGCGTCTCCGGGCGTATCGGCTCGGCCCCGTTGAAGGCCACGCGCCAACTGCTCAGATCCAGCTTCCTGCGCTGTTCGGGCGTGATCCGCCTCACGCACAGGTCATAGGCGAAATTCGGCCCACCGCTGGTCGTCCCCCGAAAACGCGTAATAGCCGCCAACCAGCGGACCGGCTTCTGCAGAAAAGCCATGGGCGACATCATCACGTTGGGGCGCCCCACGTACAGCGGCTGCAGAATGCCGCCAATGAGCCCCATATCGTGATAACTGGGAAGCCAGAATACGCCCAAGCCGGAGCGGGTGTGCTCGAAAACGTGGGCAATGAGCGCCGAATTGTGGATCAGGTTTCGATGGGTCAGCATGACCCCCTTCGGCTTTCCCGTCGAGCCCGACGTGTATTGCAGGAAAGCCAACGTCTCCCCATCCACCTCGGGCGGCTCCCACAGCTTTTCCACGCCCTCGGGAACATGAGACGTGGCCAGCCATGTCATGTCGCTCAAGACCGAACTGGGCTCCATGATCGCCTGAATCCGATGCAACACAGGCTCGGTGGTCAATGCCACCGTCGCCTCCGCACACCGGGCGATCGTTTCGATCCGCGACAACAACTGGTTCCGCCGCGGTGGATACAACGGAACAGCCACCACGTTGGCATACAGACAGCCAAAAAAGGCCGCGATGAACTCCAAGCTGGGCGGATAACACAACAGGGCCCGCTGGCCTGAAAGCCCCGAAAGCTCCAACCACGCCCCGATCGCTCGAGCCTGCCGATCCAGCTGGCGATAGGTCAGGTTCTCCTGCTGCTGTTCACCGTCGGTCAAAAACGTGAAGGCGATGTTGTCCGGCTGGCAAGCCACCCGGTGCCTGAGCATATCCACCAACGTCGGGGGACCAAAAAACCTTCCCAGCGTCTTCTGGCTCATCGTCATCTCGCTCGCTCCCCCACGAAACCGTGCCAGCTGGCGCCGACCGCGGGCTGCCGTGATCCACCGTACCCTTGTCTCATCGTCTCCCAAGACCAAAAGACTTGCAGAAGCCCAACCAAAAACCCTTAGATTACCTATCCTGCCTGGACCGATCAACCCGAACAGGCGAGTCTTTCCACCCGATCAGCCTTTGATAGCTCCAAAGATGCCCAGAAATCCGCCGAACTAGGGGGGGCGGGCTACGTCTCTGGGGGAGTCTTCCCACGCAAGGGCGCCAAAGCAAACCGAATCGGATCGCCGCCCCACAGGCCCCAGCGAACATGCCTACACCCGGCATGGCCGTCTTGCCCAATCCAGCTGGTGAAGCCCGCCAGTGGACTCGGGCTGCGGAAGTATCTTCCCATCCCCTTGCCCGCCCGGCAAGCCGGGGCCGAGGGCCGACCGCCGATGGCTCGCCCCGATGCGAGGTGCTAAAAAAGGACAAACCCTCCCTGTTTGCCGGGGACAATCTGTTTCGCACAGACAATCCCCACGAGCGGCGGGTGGTCAAGCAGTCGAGCCAGGAGCTTCGGATGACCCCCAAACAGCGAGTCGTAGCGGCGATCGAGCTCCGCGAGCCTGACCGAGTGCCGACGGGTGAAAACGCCGTTGATGGACACTTGGCCGAACAGATCTTGGGCCACCCCACGCTCTATAACGCTGGCTGGCGCGAGCTGGAAGCCCTTTGGGAGGGGCGCCGCAACCAGATCGCCGCCGACTACGGCACGACCCATGTCGAACTGGTTCACGCCCTCCAGTGGGATTACGTCCGCGTGCCCGTCGTGCCGCCCCGGCGCCCTTACAGCCGACCGCAAATGACCGGGCCCCGCTCGTGGCTGGACGAAGGGGGCCGAGAGCTGAGGTTCTATCCCGAAGCGGGCAACATCGTGGAACCGGCCAGCCGCCCGGAGATGACCGTCGACGATCTGCCTGACGTGGACGAGCCCTTCGACGTGGACCCTTCCGAGCTGGAGGCGATCCGCTACGTGGTGCAACAACTCGGGGACACCCATTTCATCGTGGGGCGCACACCGGTCGACGGCACGTTCCCCTATCGCGAGACTGTGGGGATCGAGGACTTCTTGGTGCGGATGGCCACCGACGTGGACTTCGTCCAACGGGCGATCGACGTCTATGTGAACCGATCCATCGCCTATATCGAAGCCATGCTGGACGCCGGCTGCGACGCCGTGATGACCACAGACGACTACGCCAGCAACCACGGGGTGATGATGGGCCCCCAGCGGTTTCGCCGCTTCATCCTGCCGGGGATTGTGCGCCAGTGCCAGGCGGCCCACCGATGCGGCGGGTACTTCATCAAACACACCGACGGCAACGTCTGGGCCATCCTGGATGATCTGGTCGAGGCAGGCATCGACGCTTGGCACGGCATCCAGCCCAGCATCGGCATGGATCTGCGCGCGCTGAAGAAACGTTACGGCCAGCGACTCTGTTTCTTCGGCGGCGTGAACTGCGAAACGCTCATCGCCGGCACCCCCGACGATGTCCGGCGAGAAGTGCGATACGCCATCGAACAGGCCGCCCCGGGCGGCGGCCTGGTGGTCACCTGCGGCAACGTGCTCCAGCCGGGAACGAAACTGGAAAACTATCTGGCTGGCCGCCAGGCGGTGCGCCACTTCGGCAACTATGCAACAAGACAACGTTGAATTGACCACCGTACGGCAGGAATTCGCCTCGGCTGGCATGCGAGAAACTCACTGTTGCGCACCACCGCTTCGGGGCTCAGTAAGCCAGCGGCGACGAAGCCGCTTCTCGCGCTACCTGGCGGAGGCCATGCCGGCACAATCCGGCCGGGATTGGCTTGCCATGAGGAAGCCACAGGCGGCAAGGATTTATCTCGAGTTTTGCCGTTCCTGGTGGTTGCGGACAGGCTGTTCGGCGCAAGTGATTGCGTAGCAAGACGTTGCGGAACGACGCCGTACAGACGAACATGTTTGTCACAAGGTCTTGTCGCGCAACAACTTGCGTCGAACCAGAAACCCGGCTTTTCGAACCAGAAACCCGGCTTTTCGAAAAAGCCGGGTTTCTTCGCTGTCGAGGTTTTTGCGTTGCAGGCGGCCTGTGGGGCGGGTACGCGGGGCTAGAGTTGCCAAAGCGGCCGGCCACCGGCCGAAGGCCGGTGGGGTGTCTCACAAGCATCCCCAGCCCGTGAACGCTTATGGATTGAGATCAATTCAAGGGCAATGACAGGGGCTAGTCGTCGGGTGGCTTGTCTCGGTTTGTCTGGCGGTATTTGCGGATGGCCGATTCCGCGGAGCGGGCCCACTGCTTGATCTTGCGCCACCCGAGGGTGACTCCTTCCGCAAGCTGGTCGCTCACCTGTTCGGAGATCTCCTTGGCTTTTTGCTTCCACTCGGACGCGATGTCGGCAGCCGGTGGAGGTTTGTCCCCAGCGGGTTGGAGTCCGGCCTCCTGGCTGTCCTCGCCGATGGCCGGTCCCTCGGAAAGGGTGGTGCCATCGGCTGCCGTGGCGCGGGCGGCGGGTTCCGTTTGGCTCGGTCTGGCTCTGCCATCGGTGACGCGCAGCAGCATGAGCGTGGCATCGTCGTAGCGCATGTGGCCCTCTTCCCGCAGGCGCGTGATTTCCGCTTGCCAGGCGGCGCGGGGCATGTCCCAGTACTCCTCCCAGCGTGGGGGGTGTCCTGATTCGGCCCGGCGCAGGGCCCAGGCGGCGATGGCGTCAGTGCACAGGACCAACAGATCGCCCGGCTGGCAGCGGTCCTCATAGTGCTGAAAGCGGATCTGGGCGTCTCGTCCCAAATCGACGCTGCCCACCACCACCGGGTTGGCCTCCAGCTGTTCGGCTTTTTCCACCGGAAAGGTGCGTAGCGTCTGGCAACCGCGCAGGTGCCACAGGCAGCTGTCGCCCACGGCGAACACCCGCATCCGCCAGCACTGCTGGGGCCCGGAGGCAGACTCGTGTTCAGGCAACAGGTGGACCCAGAGCAACGTGGAGAAGGCTCCTTCCCGCAGCTTGGGTTTCTGGTACCAGGCGAGTTGGGAGACGTCGATCGACTGGCTCCAGCCTCGCCGGCGCTCGGCCAACCAGGAGGCGAAGGCCTCTGGGTCGTCTGGATTGGGCACGTCGGCCACGACGGCTTCGGCCAACAGCGCGGCCCATTGGCGGGAGAAGATCCCCGTGGCCACACCATCGGCGATGGCGGCCAAGCCACGGGCCGAATCCAGGCAACAGGCGTCCTGGTTCTGCTCGGGGTGTTCGGGGTCTTTGGCCAGCGTGAAAACACGTGACTCGAAACGCATCGTTCGTCCCATCCGGTTTCGGGCCTGGGGCCCGCCAGCCCCACTTTCATCCTCCCCTCTTGTTGCGAGCGACGGCCTGCGGGCGTGGCGCCTCAGCTACGGGTCGGTCATGGGGGTTGCTTGCGCGCTGGCATGCCGTGTTTTCCCCCCGCCGCCTCGATGACCTCGTCGAGCAGATCGAAGCGGGCATTGATCACCATACCGCGCGACTGGGGGCTCACCGCAGGCCGTCGGGCCGCCAGGTATTCACGCCCGGCCATCGGGCTGGTCTGCTGCCACAGGGCCGCCAGCTCAGGGGTATCCATTCTCTGGGAGTCTGGCGGATAGGACACCGAGCGGTGGGGCGTTTCCGTGGCTACAACGTGGTACAGGTAGACCGGGACCGGAGCCTGGGCATGGAGCTTCTCGACCGCCTCGCGCAACTCTTGCGGGTCGAACTGTGCGCGAGTGAAGTGGATGACGATCGCCCGTCCGGACCCGTGCTCCTGCTGTTCGGCCCATCGGGCTATCCGTGCGCCGGCGGCGGCCAGCGCTGGTACCGGCGAGACGGCCGCGGTGGGCGCTAGATCGACGAACACGAGCCTCTGGCGATTGACTTCCACCAACCCACCGATGCCGTTGGGCACCTTTTCCACCACCTGTTCGGAGCGCAGCGCCGCACCGGCCAAACCGCCGGCCGGCACGATTGGCCGGTCCAGTCCATCGCTCAGTTCCACGTCGGCTGTGTCCGAAGCGCCGTAGGCCAGCAGGCCGACGTCCACTCCGGGGTGGTCTCGGCGGGCCATTCGGCCGAGCAACCGGTTCACTTCCTCCTGGAGCCGGGCGAAAGGCGTTTTCGGACCAGCTTGGGCGGGCTCCTGCGCAGAGCGGTCCAGAAGCATGAGGCAGAACAGCCGCCCGGCGATGTGGGCCGAACCCTCTTCGCCGGGCCGCTCACCGGGTGCTGTTCGAAACAAGGCGGTTGGGGACGACAAACCCGTGGCGGTGAGTTCTGACGGGGGGCCCGTTGGCGCCGCTCCCGATACCGGCAAGGTGGCAGCCGGCTGTTCGCTCGCCGCGGCCGATGGCTTTTCTTCGCCACTCGATTCCGCGGGCTTGGGTGCAGGCATTTCGGGCGTGGCGGCCCGCTCGGTCGTCCCGGCCGCCTGGGTGGCCAGACAGGTCGGCACGACCGACAGCAGGCGGATCAAGTCGGTCATGCGGGCGTTGTAGATCAGTCCTCGAGCTCGGGGGCCGATGGGCACCTGGGCAGACCGCAGGCTGCCCGCCAAGGGCTCGGGGATTTCACTGGCCATTTGGAACAGCCCCCGTACCGGGCCCGAAGGCAGATGGCGGTCGCTGGAAGGATAGAGGACCGGTGGGATCCGGTCTGAGGTGGCCAAGTGGGCACAAAGCCAAATGGGCTTGCCGCAGGGCACATCCCACGCAGCCTCGAAGGCATCCGGCGTCTGGAAATCCGGCGCCGTATCGCCCACGAGGTGAATGACCAAGGGCGGTTGGACCGGAGGCCCTTGATCGGCACACGCTTGCCGAAGCAGTTGCCGACAAAACGGGACGGCCTGCTCTACCGGAAGCGGTCCGCCCAGTTCGGGCACGTACCAGACGGGAAACTTGACAGTTTCCTGTTGGCCCGGGCCGACGCCACCGGGCGACGGCACCTTGCGGACTCGCTCTTCTATGGCCAGCGGCGCATCGGCCAGGCGGCTGGTGGAGACAAACCCACAGCCGGCCAACGGGCCTTGCCAGCGGCATCCCACGTCGGGCTGGCCGTCCGGCCAGCTGCGGTATCCCACCAGGGCACAGTCCACCGGGGGGCCCCCGGCCAGCTGGGCCAGGAGCCGATTGATGGCCGTGGCCGCCGTCTGGGCCTTGCTCTTTGTGCCCCCGGCCACGCGCACGTTCATGGCCGGGGATTCCTCGACCAGCAGGATGAGGGCAGGTCGGCGAAGTTGTCGGTCGGCAGGGTCCGTCATTGTGGGTCGAGAAGCCTAGCGCAAACCGGGTGCAGCCTGGGTTCCCATGTTCAGGAACTGGATCAGACAAACCATGTCCGCGTTGAAGGCCATGCCGCGGGCGTTCGGCTCCAGCTGGAGGCCCTCGGCGGCGGCCAGGCGCACGAAGGGAGGAGGCAGGACACTGGACATTTCAAACAGCACGCGGGCCAGCTCGTCGGGCAGCCCTTCCGCATGGGCGGGAAAGAGGAACGGGTCTGCCGCCGTCATGGACAGATGGCAATTGAACAGCAGTACGTTACCGTCCTCGGTGGCCAGCTTCTTCAGGGCGTCCGCATAGGGGATGGGATCGCCGTCCTGGGATTCCCCATCGGTGATGTGAACCACGATGGGCGGGAAGCTGCGCGGGTGGCGGGCGATCCATTGGGAGAGGATTTCGTGGGCCCGGTACAGGGCGTGGCACATGGGTGTTCCCCCTTCGACCACCGGGTCGACCCACACAGGCACCTCGCAGGGCACCTCGATCATCTCCCCCGTCTCTTCATCGGGGATGAGCTGGTTGCGGGTCTCGATGCGGGCTGGATTGGCGCCGATCTCGGTGATCGAAACCAGGGTCTTGCCGGCCAACGGACCCATCAGGGCCGGCTCAATGATCGGGTTGGCGTCCCGGTCCGTACGGTAGCCCAGCACACCCACGTCCATCCAATCCTTGATCCCTTCGTCGCCGCTGGCCCGAATGGCCATGTTGTACAACCACCCGTTGATGGCCGTTACCAGTTCGTCGCACTTTCGGTTGGAGGAATTACCCAAGGGCTCTTCCATGGAGAAC
>DQVB01000091.1 GCA_015661985.1 Planctomycetota bacterium
CACAGTGCCGCCTGGCCGTGCGCCGTCGGCCGGGCCCGAGCTGCTGGCGCATCGAGCTGCCGGCGCGCTGGTCGGACTACTTGGCCACGCTGTCCAAACAGCGTCGCAAGAAGCTGCGGCGGCTGGAGCGCATGGCCGCTGGGTCGGGGCCATTCCGCGCACGGAGCGTCCATAGCCGCGAGGACTTGTTGCACGGGCAGCGGATTCTGATCCAGCTGCACCAGCGGCGGTGGGAGGCACAGGGCCAGCCCGGGTGTTTTGCTTCGGCACGGTTCCGCAGATTCCATTGCGAAGTGATGTCGCGGCTGCTGGAGGCCGGCCAACTGCGCTTGGATTGGCTCGAGTTGGACGGCCAGCCAGTGGCGGCTGAGTACCAGCTGACCGGCGCCGGCGTCGTCTACGCGTACCAATCGGGGATGGAGCCGAAGGCGGCAAATCATTCACCGGGCACACTGAGCACGCTTCTCGCCCTGCGGCGATCGATCGCGGAAGGCTTCCGGGCGTACGATTTGCTTCGGGGCGACGAGCCGTACAAATCACAGTGGGCCGCACGGCCTCGGCCCGGCGTCGAGATCTGGGTGGCGGCGCCCCGCGCGTCGGCCCGCCTCCGCCATGGCGCTCGGGTAGCCGCCTCGCAGGTCAAAGGCTTGCTGGGCCAGTCAGGCTGCCCGTCAGAAGGCAATCGGCCAACGGCGGACCGTCCCCGCCCGGGGAGGGCAGGCAAGAGGTGTTCCAGAAGCGCACAGACCGCCCGAGTCTCGCAGGAGACGCGCCCACGGCCCATGCCTTCGCCTGCCGAACAGACGCCTCGGACGGTCTGGAATCCCGGTCCCCTCTTTCAAGCCGCTGCCCTTCATGCGTACTACTACGGCTCGTATCCGCTGCGGTGTTGGGCGGGCCGGTGGCGCCGTCGCCGAGGCCGCGCGCCGGTCATTGTGCTCTTCTATCACCGGATCGCGGACGATCGAGCCACTCAGTGGACCACCACGAACGGGGCGTTTCGGCGTCAACTGCAATGGTTGGCCGCCCGCGTCGACCTCATATCGCTGGAGGAGGCCCAGCGGCGGATCCGAGCCGGTTGGAACGAGCGGACTGCGGTGAGTATCACCTTCGATGACGGTTACACAGACAACGCCACAACCGCCATACCTTGGCTGGTTGAACACCGCATCCCCTGCACCTACTTCGTCACTCTGCGGAACGTCCTCGAGGGGAGGCCCTTTCCCCACGACTTGGCCGCAGGATACCGTTTCGCCCCGAACACATTGGACCAACTGCGTTGGATGGCCGAGATGGGGGTGGAGATCGGTGCCCACACGTATTCCCATCCCGACCTGGGACAAGTGACCGACGAGCGGCGACTGCGACGTGAAATCGTGACCGTCAAAGGGCAACTGGAGGGTCTATTGGGCCGGCCGGTGCGTTACCTTGCCTTTCCCTTCGGCCAGAGACGGAACCTGAGGGCCCGCGCGTTCCAACTGGCTCGCCAGGCAGGCTACGAGGCCGTCTGTTCGGCCTACGGCGGATACAACTTCCCGGGCGACGATCCATTCCACTTGCAGCGATTCCACGGGGACGAGGAGCTCGTGCGGCTGAAGAACCGCGTCACTGTGGACCCACGGCTCCTGGGCGTGCCCCGATTCGACTATTCCCGTGCCTGTCCGGATGGGGTTGATCCGGCGGGCGAGGCCCCTTCGGCGGACGAACCGTGGCGCGAACCGGCGGCCAGCGGCACGCGGCAGTGGGCCCCATGACGTGACGTATGGATCCCATCGCGCCGGGCGCCGTAAGGCCCGCGTCGTGCACCTGCGAAAGGCATCGACCGATGGACAACCTGGCTACCACCGTATCCGCCTGGCTCCGACAGGCCTGGCGGCATGCCCTTACCGCCCGTGCGCGGCTGGAGGGCAAGGCTTTTCACTGCCGGGCCCTGGCAGGCCGTTCGGAGATCAATATCTGCATCAACTCGGACCTGACCGTCTCCTGCAACTGCCATGACGTGGACGGAACGGGCCATATCGGGGATCTCACCCGGCAGTCGCTGGCAGAATGCTTCAGCGGGACGACGGCCGACCGCTTCCGCCGCCAGCTGGCCGCCGGCCGTCTGCCCATTGCCAACTGCGCGCGGTGCTGCGACCTGCGGATGGTCGACCGATCCGTAGCATGCCGGTTGGCCGACCGACATCGGCTGCCGCGATTCGTGATGGTGGAGAACACCAGCGCCTGTAACCTGCGATGTGTCAGCTGTCCGCGAACCACTGTCCGGAACCTGCGACGGAAGCTGTTCATGTCGCTGGACGACGTGCGGCTGGTGGCCGAACAGCTCAGCGAGGTGGGCGTGCGGCGCGTGGCCTATCTGAATCTGGGCGAGCCGTTTCTGTCGCGGACGATCCGCCAGGAACTGGAGATCATCCGCCAGGAGAATCCCGGGATCGAGATCAACACCTCGACCAACGCCCTGGTCATCGATTCGGAAGACAAGCGCCGGGCCGCCCTTCTGATCGACCGCATGCAGGTGTCCCTGGACGGCGTCTCTCAGGAAACGGTCACCCGCTATCAACGCGGTTCGGATTTTGAAAGGGCCTACTGCAACATGCGGGCCCTGGTGAGCTATCGCGACAGGCGCGGCGCATCCCGGCCGCTGATCATCTGGAAGTACCTGCTCTTCCGCTGGAACGAAAGTCCCCGCCACGTGGCTCAAGCCCTGCAGTTGGCTCGCCAAGCCAACGTGGATCGGATCCTGTTCGAGCGGACCGTGAGCCCCTTCTATGGGATCCCCTACCGATCCTACCTGGGCCTGCACCGCCGCCTGGGCCAAGCCGTCATGGGCGACCGCCTAGTCCTGCTGCGCCGGTGAGCGAAGGGCAACCCCTCCCCGCCGCCCGCGGAAGGCGGCTACCCACGAGGCTTCCCTCCCGGTCCGGGCACACCCGAAAAAGGGCCTCCCGGCCCCGGCCTTCACAGTTCGGAGGCCAGCTTGTCGAATTCCTCGATGCTCACCGCCGGCGAGGTAGAGAATCCGATGCCCGTCAGATTGGTCAAGGCGATCGAAGCCTTCATCGCGTCTTCAGGTCCGGGAAAGGAAAGGATCAGCAGGATGTCCTTCTCACCCAGCGTGGCGTAACCCGAAAGCAGTTGGCCGCCATACTTCTGGATGATTTCCTTGGCCTTGTTGGTCCGTTCCGCGCTGATCTGTTGGATCGAACCCGGGGAGTACCTGCCCGTCATCACGAACGTGGCCATGGCGAGATCTCCTTGGCTGAAAGGAAAAGCCGCTACTCCAGGTCACCCAAAGGCCCATTATTCGCGCCATCTGGGCAGTGTCAACCAGCCGAGGCGGTGCTCGAGGCCAACACCTCGAGGAAGCGGGGCATGAACTCAGGCAGGTCGGGCCATCCCCGGGAGGTGACCAGTGACCGGTCCACGACCACCGGGGCGTCGACGAACCGCGCGCCGGCCAGCTCCAGGTCGGCCCGGATGCCGGCGTAGCAAGTCATCCGCCGCCCGCGTATCGGCCGGGCCGCCCAGAGGACCTGTGGGCCGTGACACATGGCCCCCAGGGGCAGGTTGCCGTCCAGGAAATGGCCCACCAGTTTGAGCACCTCCGGGTACTGGCGGATCTCCTCCGGCCCTCGGCCGCCGGGGATGAGCAGGCCGTGATAGTCGCCCGGATCGACGTCTCGATAGGCTATCTCCGTGGCGATCTTGTAGCCCAACATCTCCGTGTAGTTGGAGTACTTGGGGTCGAAATCGTGCACGACCAGCTGCAGGGGCTTCACGTCTGCTGCCGCCACCACCGGCTGGGCCCCTTCCTCACGCAGCCGGTAGATCATGTAATAGGTTTCCAGCCCTTCGCTGAATTCACCCAGGGCCACCAGCACCCGTTTGCCTCGCAGCGGCGACGGCCGCGTCGCCCTGCGCTGTGCCGCGGCCACGGAGGCCGTACCCGCAGCGGCCAGGCCCAAGGCGGCCAGGGCCCCGCGGCGAGTGATCCCGGTTGCCGTTTTTTCCGCCATCGTTTCACTCCTCCAACAACAGTCTTGAGCCCAATGTTCAGAAAGGAAACGCAGGATGGGCATTCTTGCCCGTCAATCATGGCCTCGACCGGCGGCTCCGGCTGGTGCGGAAAAGCACTCATATTTCGCGGCATCTACCATGCCCGGGCCATTACGACTCCTGTCCCACTGATGACGGACAGGAATGTCCATCCTGCCCTACCGGCTTGCAACGCTGGGGTTGATTCAAACCCCCTTCTCCACTTGGTCGCCTTTTGCTCGCGCAGCGGCCTTTCCATTGCAGCACGGGGACACCGGCGGCACGCACAATCGTAGCCTGGCTCTCCCGAGCCGGGTTCTGCGACGACCACGAACGAAATACGCTCGGCTCGGAGAGCCAAACTACTCTTCGCCCAGGCTGTGCAGGTACGCGGACCGCTGCGATGGCCGGCCTAGTCGATCGGTGATTTCCTCCCACTCTACGGCCGCCTGCTCGAGCGCTTCCTGAGGCGCTGCCTGGCCTGCCAGCACGCGGCGGACGGCTCGATCCAGGGCATCGAGGTATTGGGTCCGGCCGGGAATCCGCAAGGCGAACAGTCGCTCTTGCCCGCTGAGCGTTTCTTCGGTAAGCGCTGCATATTCGGCGGCGACCTCCGGCCCGAGCGGCTCTTCCACCCAGTCTTGAGGGAAGCCAAGATGGCTCCGGCGGAACAGCGTCGTGTTGCGGCTGGCCGTGGAAACCTGACGGCTCAGCTCCGGCCCGGACAGCCACAACAGCAGTTGGAAAGCAGCTTCCGGCCACGAGCATCCTGCGGTGACGACGCCCGCGCGGCCGGCCGCACCCAGCAGCGGCACCCATCGTTGTTCGTCCTCCTGCCGCGCCTCCCAGCTATCGTCCAGGAAGTTGAAGACTTGCGGCGAGCCGGGCAGTCGGGCCAGTCCGATGCGCATCGTCTCGGCTGGCGCCGATGCCTCGGCCGCGGCACTGGGCCAACTCACCGCCATGGCTGCACGGCCCTGCCAAAAAGCAGCCCGCACCTGCTGCGGATCGTACTGGATCTGTTCGGGAGGCCCCCAGGCGGCTGAGGCCGCCAGCTCTTCCAGGGCCTGGACGAAAGGCGGCCCGGCGACCAGCGGCTTCATCGTCTCCAGATCGAAAAGCGCCGAGAACAGCTCGCGGTGCGTCACGTAGGGGGCGGCCCGGGCCAGGAGCATGATCCCGGCCCAACCGGGCCCCAGGGGTTCGATGGTGCCGTACCACTCGGCCTCGGCCTTCGCCACGCCCGACCGCCCGTGCGACGCCAGCCGTTCGGCCAAGGCGCCGTACTCCTGCCACGTCTCGGGAGGTTGGCAGCCGAGCCGTTCGAAGATGTCCCGCCGCCAATAACAGATCAAAACGGGCGAACCGAAAGGAACGGCAAAAACACGCGACCCCCAAGCCGCCTCCCGCACTCGCAGCAAGCTGAATACCTCCGACAGGCGGCCGGCGTCGTCCTTGATGAGGCCCAGCGGCATGGGCACGATCCGCCCATCTTCAGCCAGCGGCCCCCAAAGATACGACGGACAGATCACGATGTCCGCGTCCAGGTCTACACTGGCGGCAAATTCCTCTCCGTCCAACTCCGACACCTGATAGCCGAAACCGGTCTGCCCGTGCCACTCGGTTTCCCATTGCCGGATCACTCGGGCCAATTCGGGATCGTCGACCACCAGCAGGGCGAAAGATGTGCCTTGGGGCGGCGCGGCGCCCGCATCCTCCTGGTCGTCCGGCCCCTGACGGCAACCGAGCAGGACGATGGCCCCAATCGCCAGGGGCAGCCCGGCAACACACCTGGCAGGCAGGCTCTCGTTAGGCATCATCGGCAGGCATCATCGGCGTGGGTTGAAAAGACGGAGCTATTTCCTCACTGGGCGGCCCAGCCGCTCCTCCACCCGGGCCACCTTGCCCTTCAACCGCCCCTGGTAACCCTGGCGGTAGTCGAATTTGATCGAACATTCGATACGCCGGCAATCGGCAGCCATCCTTTCAAAACACCGCTTCACAACGTCCATCACCTGATCGTACTCGCCCTCCAGGATGGTTCCCATGGCGTGACACTGGTAATCCAACCCGCTGGAGTCGACGATGTCCAGGCTGTGGGCCACATACTCGCTGAGACTCTCGCCCTTGTCCAGTGGAAATATGCTGAATTCGAGCACTACCATTGCCGTCCTCCTTCCTGACGTGTCCGCTTTGACGTCTGTGGTGAAACGCTTTGGCCTGGTCTTGTCCTCCGCCCACGACGGGCAAGCGGCCCTGTCCGCCCGGCCACCACCTGTTCACAGCCCGGCACAGCATGGGGCGCCAAGAAAGCCTTGCAGCACAGGACCCGAAGCCCGCGCGCTGTGGACAGAGCCCATCGAACCGTAACGACCCATTCTCCCGCCGCGCCTCAGGCAGGTCAACACCTTAGCCCCGGTGGTTGTACGGGGCGGCGGGACCGGGAGGGTGGGACAAGCCCCGCACCAGCTGCTGAGAAGCTCCCTGATTCGCGGCCTACGCTTTGTTCGCCAGCTGGTGGCAGGGCGCCGGCCCAACGCCACAGGCGGCGACCTTGTCCCACCCTACATCGGCGCTCACGCGGAGTGAACGGACACGCCCTGATTATTCATTTGGGTTGTAGTTGGGGCTGGTGCGGAGGCAGAGGGAGGGGAAATCGGCCAGAAGGTCCGCAGGCAGATGGTCAACGGCGGGCTCGATGCATAAAGTCCCCTTTCCCCCAACGTGAGCAGGACGTGGAAGGGCGGGCCTTCGAGTTGTCGGCGAGCTTACACGTACTGTCTGGCGA
>DQVB01000703.1 GCA_015661985.1 Planctomycetota bacterium
CCACAGCGCCGTTTTGGGATGGGCTCTAGACAACTGGCCCGCGACGGAAGAAGCGCAACAGAAGCCGGAGGAAGCCAACCGCCGTGTCGAGGCCAACTTTAACTCCCCACGGTTATCCCCCAGGTGCGCGGCATGGGAAGTGGCCTTGGAGGGTGGGCTTTGCCGGCAGCGGGAGACGGGCTACGCTGGTTGGGGCAGTTGCTTTCAGGTTCGGCGGTTTGTTTCCTGCGGGGGCGGTACTGTGGTTGATCTGGCGGTCCAGCTTGGTCGTCTTCGTCTTGCCAACCCGGTCATGGTGGCTTCGGGCACGTTTGGTTACGCCCGTGAAATGGAGGGGTTGGTGGACTTCAGCCGGCTGGGGGCGATTGTGCCCAAGACGGTCACGGCCGCCCCGCGGGCGGGCAACCCGCCGCCCCGCACGGTGGAAACGCCCAGCGGGATGCTCAATTCGATCGGCCTGGACAACGACGGGATCGAAGCGTTCCTGGCGGAGACGATGCCGTATCTGGCCGGTTTGGGCACTGCGATCGTGGTGAGCATCGCGGGCAAAAGCTACGACCAGTTCGTCCGTCTGGCCGAACGGCTCCAGGGCGCAGCCGGCGTGGCGGCCATCGAGTTGAACCTCTCTTGCCCCAACGTCAGCGGAGGAGTCGATTTCGGCACGCAGGCCGAGCTGTGCCAGCGGGTGGTGCGGGGCTGTCGGGCGGCCTGCGATCTACCCATCCTGGCCAAGCTCACCCCCAACGTGACTGACATCGTGCCCGTGGCTCAGGCGGCCGAGGCGGGTGGGGCCGATGCCCTTTGTCTGATCAATACGTGTCTGGGGATGGCCGTCGATTGGCGCCGGCGGCGGCCTCGTTTGGGCAACGTACTGGGGGGCCTGAGCGGCCCGGCCATCAAACCGATTGCCTTGCGGATCGTCTACCAGGCCGCCCGGGCGGTCCGCATTCCGGTGGTGGGGATCGGCGGGATCGCCTCGATCGACGACGTGATGGAGTTTCTGGTCACCGGTGCTGCGGCGGTGCAGATCGGCACGGCCAATTTCTACCGGCCCACGGTGTCCATGGAAATTCTGGACGCCCTGCCTGCGGCGCTGGCCGAGTTGGGAGCCGAGGCCCTGGCCCAGGTCGTGGGCACGTTGCGCACACCGGGCTAGGCATCGCGCGGCCGCGTCGGGCGCCGTTCTCTTTTCTGTCGTTGTCGGGTAAACTGATTCGGCATGAACCCGGCTCCCGAGGGGCGCCGGGACGGCCGTGCTTTCACTGTGCGCTTCGATTTCTGGGACGGATATTTCCGATGCATGTATTGTCTGGGATCCAACCCACCGGACGATTCCATTGGGGGAACTATTTCGGGGCGATCCGCCAGTACATCCGGTTGCAGGACGAGGCGGAGGATGCCTTCTATTTCATTGCCAATCTCCATGCGTTGACCACGGTCCGGAACCCGGCCGAGTTGCGCCAGTTGACCTACGACGCGGCGGTCGATTTATTGGCCCTTGGTTTGAATCCGGATAAGGCGACGCTGTTCATCCAGTCGGACGTACCCGAGGTGTCCGAATTGTGTTGGCTGCTGATGACCGGTACGCCGATGGGGCTCCTGGAGCGGTGCCACGCCTACAAGGACAAGAAGGCCCGCGGCTTGGCGGCCGACGCCGGTCTGTTTGCCTATCCCGTGCTGCAGGCGGCTGACATCTTGGCCTACGACGCGGACACGGTACCCGTGGGCGAGGACCAGGTGCAGCACATCGAGGTGTGCCGGGATCTGGCGGCCAGCTTCAATCATCACTTTGGCCCCACCTTTGTTCTGCCCAAGGCCAAGCTCCTGGACACTTCGGCGCGTGTGCCCGGCACGGACGGCGAAAAGATGTCGAAGAGCTACAACAACACGCTGGAGGTCTTCGAAGACCCGAAGGTTTTGCGGAAGAAGATCATGCGGATCGTGACCGATTCGCGCCCCGTGGAAGAGCCGAAGGAACCAGAGACGGACCATCTGTTCCAGCTCTATTCGCTCTTTGCGGACGATGCCCAGCGGGAGGCCATGGCCGCCAAGTATCGCCGGGGAGGATTCGGCTACGCGGAGGTGAAGAAGGAGCTGGCGGACATGGCCGAGCAGTACTTTGCCGAGGCGCGCCGGCGGCGCAAAGAGATCGAAGGACGGCCGGAATACGTACGCCAAGTGCTGGGCGACGGGGCGGCCAAAGCCCGCAGGAAGGCCAAAGAGGTTCTTCGGCGCGCGCAGCAGGCCTGCGGGGTGAAGCTCTAGGGTACCAGCGGCGAGACGACGACCGTCAAGCCACGGGAGGCTTGGAGCGGCCGGCGTGGTGCGGAGGCCGATCAGCGGAGCTGGCGGATCGGATTGAGGCGGACAGCTGATGAATGTCATCGGGATCGGCACCGAGATCACGGAATGTCTGCGCATTGCGCGGATGATCGAACGCTACGGGGACTTGTTCATCAACCGCATCTACACCCCGGAGGAGATCCGTTACTGTCGCAGCCGACGGCGCGCCACGCAGCATTTCACGGGGCGGTGGGCGGCCAAAGAGGCCCTGTTGCGGGCCATGGGCACCGGTTGGGTCCGCGGCATCAACTGGCGGGACATCGAAATCCGCACCGGACCCGGTGGGCAACTGGTGGTGGCCGTCCGGGGTGGGGCCCGGGAGTTGGTGGAGAAGCGTGGCGTGGCGCGGCTGATGGTCGCCATCTCCCATTGCCGGACCCACGCGGTCGCCTATGCCATCGCCCTGGGGAAAGAGTGATTTCGGCGGCCCGTGGTGCCTTGGTAGACGGCTGGAGGGGCGGATAGAATGGGAGTGTCCCGAATCGTCGTTGGCCGCCGTGGCGATCGGCCTTGCTTGCGCCGGCCAGCGGCCCAGGAGAAGACCGTGGAATCGGGCGGCACAGATTGGCTGCGCCGTTTGGTGGATCGCGACCTGGAGACGATCTGCCAGAAATGTCTGGAAAAAGAGCCGGCCCGCCGCTACCGATCGGCCGACGCTTTGGCCGACGACCTGAACCGGGACTACGCCCATCAGTTGGCTGAAGCCCAGCGGTTGCTGGAACAACTCGGCCAGCCGTCTTCCCGGCCAGAGTAAGAGGCTGTTTCAAAACCTCACGTCGGGGTTGTGCGCGGGTCGCCAGTCCCTGGCTCTAACCGCTGAGCTGCGAGCCCAGGGGCTGCAGCGGGGACGGTGCAACCTGGTCCGAGCTGCGCCATAGAAATGCTACAAGCCTCCAGTCCGTTTCGACTCTAGGCGCTGTGGCCGGGTCTCCCTAAACGCTGTGGCCGGGTCTCCCTAAACGCTGTGGCCGGGTCTCCCGACCCGGACACCAACCCACGGCGCTGCGGCAGGGTCTCCCGACCCGGACACCAACCCACGGCGCTGTGGCCGGGTCTCCCGACCCGGACACCAACCCACGGCGCTGCGGCCGGGTCTCCCGACCCGGACACCAACCCACGGCGCTGCGGCCGGGTCTCCCGACCCGGACACCAAC
>DQVB01000705.1 GCA_015661985.1 Planctomycetota bacterium
ATACTATTTGCGGAAGCGCAACAGGGAGTTGCAACGACAGACCATCCGTGCGGGCCAACGGGCCGCATGACGCCTGATCGCGCACGGTGATTTAGCCGGACCGGCCGGCCGAGCCGGCGATTGACGGGCAAGAATGCCCATCCTGCGTTTCCTTTCTCCAACGTTGGGGCCCACTCACCCCATGGGTGGGCAACGTCGGGGACGGCGCGGGCTCAGGCGACGTATTGGGTGAGGCGTCGAAGGAGGTTGCCTTCCAGGTCGCGGATGCGCACCTCCAGCGGCAGTTGGCCGGGCACGGCATGTGTGGCACAGCCGAAGCAGGGGTCGTAAGCGCGGAAGGCCATCTCGATCTTGTTGAGGATCCCGTCGTCGACCTGGCCGCCTCGGATCATGCTCCTGGCCGCCCTGTCCACCGACATGGCGATGCGGGCGGCGTTGTTCTGTGTGGCCACGATCAGGTTGGCGGCGGTGATGAGTCCTTGCGGGTCGGTGCGGTAGTGGTGCAGCAGGGTACCCCGCGGCGCCTCGACCACACCGATGCCTTCCACCGGGGTTTCCGCGGGGATGTTGCGGATGTCGGGGTCGATCAGTTCGGGCCGCGCCGCCAGGTCGCGCATCAGCTCGGCAGCGCAGAGCATTTCCACCAGACGTGCCCAGTGTGTGGCCAGCGTGTGGTGGACCGGCTTGCCGCCGAGGGTGTCGAAAAACCGTTCGTATTCGGCCTGTGCCTTGGGCGTGGGCATGCCCTCGGCCACGTTGAGCCGGGCCAGCGGCGCCACGGCGTAGACGCCGCTATCGGGCCCGTCTTCGAAGCCTTTCCAGCCCACGTCTTTCAGGTAGCAGAACTTGATGTAGCTCCACGGCTCGACGTGTTCGGCCACGTGTGTGGCGTACTCCCGCGCCGGGAACTTCAGAAACTCCTTCCCGTCCGGATCGACAACGCGCAATCGCCCTTCGTAAAAGTTGAGCTTGTTATCCTGGTCTACCAGGCCCATGTAATATGTGCGGTGCGTGTATGCCCCGGAAACGATGAGGTCCACGTAGTGCTTGTTTTTCAGGACGATGTCGTCAAATGCCTGGAGGGTAGACTCGGCGAACTCCACCGCCTCCTCCGCCACCTTCTTGGCCCTCTTCTGGTCTTCGGGCTTCAGCGCTCTGGCCACACCACCGGGCAAGCCCAGGACCGGATGGATCACCTTGCCGCCGGCCAGGGCAATCAGTTCCCGGGCCGCCTTGCGCATGGCGATCACTTTCTTGCCGATCTCCACGCCCACCTTGCCGATCACGCCGAGCACGTTCCGCTGCGCCTTGGGGCCATCAGGTCCCACAATGAAGTCCGGTCCACCGAGGAAATAGAAGTGCAAGGCGTGGTCTTCGAACATGAACGTGTTGTAGACCAGCTGGCGGATGGCCAATGCGGCCGCTGTGGGCTGGACGCGGTACAGGTCATCCAGGGCCTTGGTCGCCGCCATGTGGTGCGCCGTGGGGCAGACGCCGCAGATGCGCGAGGTGATTTGCGGCATGTCTTCGGCGGGCCGGCCCTGGGCGAACTTCTCGAAGCCGCGCAGCTCGGGAATCTGCAGGTACGCGCGCTGCACGTTGCCCTCGTCGTCCAGGAAGATCTCCACCTTGCCGTGGCCTTCCAGTCGGGTGATGGGGTCGATGGTCACTCGCTTGGGCATGGAACACCTCCGGTCCGGTCTTGTTCGGCCTTTTTGAAGAGCAGCGATGACGGCATGCCGTAGCGATAGAGCGTTCCTGCCAGATCGGCCAATTCCGCGGCCACCCGATCGGCCTGGCTGGCGTCATTGGTGGCCATCAGTGAAGCAACTGCGGACAGAGCCGCGGCCCCCTGGTCCCGCACGCCGCTGAGCGGTCCCATGCAGCCGGTGCACGGCATGTTGCCTTGGATGCAAGCGTTGTCGCAGCCGGATCGTGTAGCCGGCCCCAAGCAGAGGAGGCCCTGGGTGAGGAAGCACTTTTCGGGGTCGATAGGGATCTGGTGCGGCCGTCTGAAGCGGTCGATGAAAGGTTCTTCGGGCTTCGAATCCAGCCGTGGGCAGTCGTGGCAGAGGGCGGTGTCAGGGGCCAGCACGGTGCCTTCAGGTGGTAGCTTGTTTTCGACGATGGCGGTGACGGCATCGACGATGAGCTTCACCGGCGGGGGGCAACCGGGCAGGTAGTAATCCACCGTTACGCAGTGATCGAGCCTTTTCACCTCGCCGTCCAGTTCCGGTAGCTCCAACGACCCCTCCGGACGCTCGGTCCGCGGCCCGGGTACCACCCTGTCGGGATTCACGGTGGTGAACACTCCGTCGCCGTAGCACGCCTGGAGGATGGACTGGCGCGAATGAAGGTTGGCCAGTCCGGGGACGCCCCCCAGGTGGGCACAGCTGCCGAAGGCGACCAGCGATTGCGACTTGCGCCGGCACAGCTCGGCCATGGCACGCTGTTCGCTGGTGCGGACGGCCCCGTTGACGAAACAGGCCGCCATGGTCCCGTCCGGCATCGCTTCCACGTCTTCCCGTTTGAAGTCCATGGCACAAGGCCAGAAAACGATGTCCACCACCTCGACCACATCCAGGATCGTCTCGGCCAGATCGACGACCGCTTCTTCGCAGCCGCCGCAGGAGGCACACCAATAAAAGCCGACTTTCGGTTTGTCCATCGCATGGTCCCCTCAGACTTCCGCGGCCGCCCGTTCCGCGACGGCCCTTTGGCAGCCTTGAGCTTGAGGAAGGGGCGCCAGCTTCAGCGGTCCCAGCTTCCGGATCTGTTCGACCATCTCGTTGGTCACCCTTTGCACCTTGTCCCCTTCGCTGGCGGCGATCCATTCCAGGCGCAGCCGCTGGGGATCGATACCCATCTCCGACAGGTACCGTCTGAGCATCGTGAACCGGCGCAGACACTTGTAGTTGCCCTCTTGGTAGTGGCAGTCGCCGGGGTGGCAGCCGCCGATGAGCACGCCGTCGGCGCCGGCGCGGAGGGCGGCCAGCACGAACTGGGGATCGATCCGTCCGGAGCACATCACCCGGATCACCCGGGTATTCGGTGCATAGGCCATGCGCGACACGCCGGCCAGGTCGCTGGCCGTGTACGTGCACCAATTGCAGAAGAAGGCTGTGATGCGCGGTTCCCACCCCGGCGGCTGGGCGCTGCGGTTACTGTCAGACATAGCTCAAAACCCCTTCAATCTCCTGGTAGATCTCCTCATCGGTGAACAGATGCTGCCTGATGGCGCCCGAGGGGCAAGCGGCGGCGCACGTGCCGCAGCCCTTGCACATGGCCTGGTTGACCACCGCCACACCCTTCTGGTCGTCGCGGCTGATGGCATGGTAGGGGCACATCCCCAGGCACGTTTTGCATCCGCTGCACTTCTCCTCGTCGATCTCGACCGTGTTCGGTTCGATCTCCACGTGGCCCTTGTCCATCAGGGCGATCGCCTCCGAGGCGGCCGCACCGGCTTGCGCCACCGTTTCCGGGATATCCTTCGGGCCCTGGCACGCTCCGGCGATCCACACCCCGTCGGTGAAGGTGGCCACGGGGGCGAGCTTGGGATGCCGTTCCAGGAACCAGCCCTCCGACGAGCAGGAGATGTTGAACTTCTTCCGCATCTGGTGCGCGTCCAGCTGAGGCTCCAGCCCTACGGACAGGATCACCATGTCCACGGGGATGCGCCGTGTAACACCGATCAGTGAATCTTCGGCGCGCACCACCAGCTTCCCCTCTTCGGCCTCGGTCATGGGCCAGTCGGTGATGTCGGCCACCCGGCCCCGGACGAACTGGACGCCCTCTTCGAGCAGCCGATCGTAGAACTCTTCGTACCCCTTGCCGGGCGTACGCATGTCGATGTAGAAGTTGTAGACTTCCGCGCCGGTGCGCTGCTTGACCAGGTGGGCCAACTTCAGGCTGTACATACAGCAGACTTTGGAGCACCACGGGTTGGTCTTCTTGTCGCGGCTGCCCACACAGTGGATGATGGCCACGCTCTTGGGCTCGCTGCCATCGGCCAGCAGCACTTGGCCTCCTGTGGGGCCGGACGCATTGACCATCCTCTCCACCTCCAGCGAGGTGTAGACGTTCTCGTAACGGCCGTAGCCGTATTGGGGCAGTATCCGGGGATCGAAGGTCTTGAAGCCGGTGGCCAGCACGATGGTGCCCACCTGGATCTCTTCCACTTCGTCCTCTTGCTCGTGGTCGATGGCGCCGGCTTCGCACACGTCTTCGCAGAGCCGGCAACCGGAGCAGGCGCCGTAGTCGATCACGAACCAGTTGGGCACCGCCTGAGGGAAGTTGCGGTAGATGGCCTTCCGCTGGCTTCTGCCCATTTCGAACTGGTTCGGCTGGACGCACGGGCAGACCTCCTCGCACTGGCCGCACCCCGTGCAGGCCCCGGTCACGTAACGGGCACGGCGCCGGAGCTTGACCGTGAAGTTGCCCACGTACCCCGATACCTCATCAACCTCGGCCAGCGTGACCAGTTCGACATTGGGGTGCCGGGCCACCCGTACCATCTTCGGCGTCAGGATGCAGGCGGCGCAATCGAGCGTGGGGAAAGTCTTGTCGAACTTGGCCATGTGGCCGCCGATCGACGAGTCGCGTTCCACCAGGTAGACTTTCTTGCCCGAATCGGCGATGCGCAGGGCTGCTTCGATTCCGGCGATCCCGGCGCCCACCACGAGCGTTTCGCGGCGCACGGCTACTCGCCGGCGCTCGAGCGGCTGATGGAGAGCCACTCGCCGTGCCGCCGCGGCCACCAGGGCCTTCGCCTTGGATGTGGCATGATCCTTGTCCGCCGTGACCCACGAGACCTGTTCGCGGATGTTGGCCATCTGGAAACAGAACGGATTCAGCCCCGCGGCGGCACAGGCCTGGCGGAAAGTCGCTTCGTGCAACAGCGGCGAACAGGAAGCTACCACGACCCGGTTCACACCCCGCTCGGCGATGTCCGCCTGGATCAGCTCCTGGCCCGGGTCCGAACACATGAACTTGTAATGGCGGGCCACAACCACGTTGGGCAGCGAGGAGGCGAACGCCGTGACCTCCTCCACCCCCACTTGGCCGGCGATGTTCATGCCGCAATGGCAAATGTACACGCCGATCTTCGGTTGTCCATCCGGCGTCTGGTTCGTACGAATCATCGCAACTCCCTCAAACCATTGCCACTGGGCGCCACAGGGGGATGAACAGCCGATCGAGTCCGATCCTCCTGTCGTCCAGGCCCAGCGCCATCCCCATGACTTGCGTGAAGTACCCCACGGGCACCTTCACTTCGTCGCCGTAGCGGCGGGACATCGGGCCCTGGAAGCACTCCAGGTTGAACTGGCACAGCGGACACGCTGTGGCCACCACATCCACTCCCCGGCGTTTGGCCTCGTGCAGGATCATATAGCTCCGCCGCTGACCCACCTGTTCGATGGTGCCCGTAAGCATGGCGCCGCAGCAGGTCACCTTGGCGGGCCAATCGACCGTCTCGGCCCCACACGCCCGCAGCAGATCGTCCATGGAACGAGGACGATGCTGGTCGTCAAACTCCGCAAAAGGCCTGGCCACCTGACAGCCGTAGTAACAGGCCACCTTCATCCCTTCCAGTGGCCGGCGCACCGCCGCGCGGACCTCGCCCAGCCCAATGTCGTGTATGATGACGTCCAAGGCATGGCGCACACGTACCCGGCCTTCGTACTTCAATCCCACGGCGTTCAAGGCGGCCGAGATGGTCCGGCCGATCGATTCGTACTCGGCCATGTACTTCTGTGTCTTCAACAGCACCAGATAACAGGCGGCACAAGGCGCCACCAGATGCACCGTCTCGCCTGCGCCGAACTGTTCGGCCAAGGCCAGGTTCCGGGCTGCCAGGGCAAAGGCCTTTTTCTCGTCGATCCCCATATAGGTCGTTGCCCCGCAGCAGCTCCAATCGGGCAGCTCCTGGATGGGAAAGTTCAGTTGCCCCAGCACGGCCAACAGCGATTCCTCATAGCCTTTGCTGGAACTCTTCAAAGCGCAACCGGGATAGTACAGAAAACTCATTCCGCAGACCTCCTCCTCACCGGCACCGCCTCACGCCTCGGTACCAGGCGCCGCCTGGTGGTTTTGCCTGTCCACATAGTCCAGCAGGTCCTGGAGCTGCTCTCTGTCGCCGCTCATCCTTTCTGTCAGCAGGGACATCCGCCCCTTCCATAGCAGTTTCAAACCAAGGGGGATCTGTCGCAGCAACTTCAGCGGATTGGTTTTGAGGATCATGGCCGTGGCGATCTGGCCCTCGTTGCTGCGGCCCGTCTGGCGGACCTTGCGGAAGAACTCTCGGGCCAACACCGGGATGGGCAACCACCTGGGATAAACCCCTTCCTCGATGGCCCGCCGCTTCAAAGCGTACATGATGTCCGTGATCTTGATCCCCTTGGGGCACTCCACCGTGCACGAATAACACGAGGCGCACAGCCAAATCGTGCTGCTCTGGAGCACTTCCTCCTTGAACCCAGCGCGGGTCATCGCCACCAGCCGCCGGGGCGTGGGATCCATATACACGCTCACCGGACAGGTGGCGCTGCACGTGCCGCACTGGATGCAGCGGTTCAGATCAGCCGCCCCGGGCATCGCCGCCACCTGGCGGGGGAATTCCAGGTCCAGTTCCTCCTGGTACTTGACCTTCCTCTGAATCTCCAGCCCAGCCATGATCTTTGTACTCCAAACAGTGCTCGACCCGCTGTACGAGCCGCCCAGGCACAGCACGGCCGGCCCACCGGCTTCCTCCTGCCCCGTCATCGGCGACGGCAGCTTGTCAGGGCCGATTGTCCGCGCAGTGTCGGGGCCGCAAGCAAAACCTGGCTCACGTGAAAAAGCAGCGCTCAGCAAACGGCGCGCCGATAGATGACAAGATGGCCCTGGGTCTGATTGGCCTCAGGAGAAAAACGAGAAAACAAACAAATGAGCGCCGCCGAACCCATGGGGAAGGGGAATGGCTGGGGGCCGATCCGCCGTGGCGCGGGACAGGAAAAGGCCGCTGCAGACAGACTCCCGGCCGCGGATTTCCGCCACACCAGCGCGGAAATCCGTGGCCGGCGCACCCCCCCAACCTCTACACCCCGTGCAAACCTTCCCGCAGTTTCCCCAAAAAGAACCCGCTTCCTCGTCGAGCAAGGCCCGACGGCCAATGCGACTCGCTTGCCGGGTGCGGCTGCGGCGAAGGAACCGCCACAAAACAAGTTGACCAGAGCATTCTGGTGCAGCCGTCTCGGCTGCTGGGAATTGCAGGCGAGACAATCGCCAAAACGGTCATGTTGTTCTGACACGCCCCCTGACCGAGCAACGCGGGACCAACGGATAGATGTTGATCAGGCCCGGCAATCGTCGCAGCCCACAGTCGATGGAGCTGGAAAGGTGAACGAACGCTTCGCCTGCCACGCGGAGAATCGGTGCTCGCCTCCCCCGGGGACCTATCGCGTGTGGGTGCACTGGCCGCGGTTGTTGTAGCGGCGAGCGACGTTTTGGGCGGGCCGCCCCCGTCGGTAGCGGGGAACAGGCTTCAATCCTCCGGCTGTCAGCTCGGCCGGTATGCGCTCGATTTGTTCACCGCTGCTGCCAGAAAGGTAACCCGGATCGACGATCACCTCAGCATCGGTGGCCGCGCCGCAGTGGCTGCATCCGCTCCCAGTCCAATGCCCCACTCCGTCGCAGGAATCGCAGTAATCCGGCGGCTCGCTGATCCAATCGCCCCAATAGACATCGCCGCAGCCGCCACCATCGCAGAAACCACATACGCCGCACCGCACCAGACCGCCCACCAGCGCCACCGGCCCGCACAGCAACGAGCGCAGGCACCCGCATCGGACGCAGGGGTCCGCGCACACGGCGCACGGCTCGTCACAAGGTGGGGCGCCGCAAATATCGCAAGCGGGCCCACCACACATATCGCAACCCACCCCGCCGCAGGCGTCGCAGGCCGGCTCGGCACAAGTCCCGCAAGCCGGTTCCACACACGGATCCAGGCACGGATCACATCCAACCCCCGCGACCCCGCCAGCCGGAAGCGGGCCGAACAGCGCTCGCAGCGAACAACACCCACCTGCGACCACCAGTAGGCTACCAGCCAATACTACAACCAACGCCCGTTTCATGGTCTCCCTCGCGCCGTAGAGTCCACAGTCGAAGTTCGGCCATTCTGGTTACCCCTGATGACCTCTTTGGGGGAGGCAGGTTTGCCGCCGCCGCCGCTTCCAGCGACGTCCTCCCCCATCGGGGCCGGAGCCCTTGTGCCTGTTTCTGCTGCCACCATTTATCGGCCGTAAATGTTTCCGAATCGAGAAAATCGTTGAAACCGAAAAACCCAACCAAGTATCGCCATGGTCCCTATCTGCCCCAGTTTTACAAGCCGGGCTGTCGACCCCGCGGCGCGGGACTGGGATCAGGAAAACGTCGTAAGGCGAGCGTCCCCGCTGCCCCGCCCGCTGTTGCTCCCGGCTGAACTGACAGGAAACGGCTCGCACCGGCACTCGGCGGCCATGTTGTGCCGGTTTTGGGATGGCGTTGTGGGTTTTCAGACAGCTTCGACGCGCCCTGGCAGGCATGGAACTTGCGGTTTACAATCGAGTGGTCCGGGGCAGGGTTGCCATGCTGCCGGGAGCGATCGGCCTGGTTGGCCGACATGTGGTAAGCATGCTTTGATCAGTGATGGCGTAATCCCGGGTATTGGTACCAAAAATGGCATAATATTCTCGCCGTTGGTGTTACACCAAGGCCACCAGCGTGGATCATTCACGCAGGCCGGAACAAGGTGACGCAAAGTGTTGCCGGAACAGCGCAAGCGCGATTCGACGTGGCATACGGTGTGCTTCAGTCTGCTCGTTGGCCCAGCGACCGAAGTTCCGGCAGAGGCTGCGTTTGCTCGCTGCGGCCTACGGGGGCATGAAAAATGGGGGCTAGTTGTTTGGCTTTGGCAAGGCGGTTGGTAGTGGCTTTGGTGGGTTGCGATTGAGGTGGTTTTTCGACCGGCAAGTGGAGGGAGCTGTGGCTTACAAGCTGTCTTCGATTGAGGCGGCCGTGGACGCGATTGCCCGGGGCGAGGTGGTGATCGTGATGGATGCCGAGGACCGAGAGAACGAAGGGGATTTCATCTGCGCGGCGGAGAAGGTCACCCCGGAGATCGTCAATTTCGTGATCACCTATGGGCGCGGCCTGCCGTGCGTGCCGGTGCTGCCTGACGTATGTCGGCGTCTGGAGCTGCATCCGATCGTCGAACAGAATACGGCTCCTTTGGGGACGGCGTTCATGGTCCCGGTGGACCATCGCAGCTGCCGGACAGGGATCACGGCCCAAGAGAGGGCAGCCACGGTCCAGGCCATGATCGATCCCACGAGCAAGCCGTCCGATTTCGTCCGTCCCGGGCACATGTACCCCCTGGAGGCCAAGGAGGGCGGTGTGTTGAGGCGGGCCGGGCATACGGAGGCCTCGGTCGATTTGGCCCGCATGGCTGGGCTCATGCCTGCTGGGTTCCTGTGTGAGATCCTCAATGAGCAAGGGGACCGAGCCAACCGGGACGAGCTCTATCAGTTGGCCCAGCGGTTTGGCCTGGAGATCATCAGCATTGAAGAGCTGATCCGGTTCCGTCGGCGTAGCGAGAAGCTGGTCTATCGACAGGCTGAAGCACGGCTGCCGACCCGTTATGGGATGGGGCGTGTGATCATTTACGGGGTCAAATACGAATCGCAGGAGCCGATGGCCATTGTGTTGGGCGAGCCCCAGGCCGTCGGCGCACCGCTGGTACGCCTCCACTCCTCCTGTTTCACCGGCGACTTGCTGGCTTCGCTGCGCTGTGATTGCGGCGATCAGCTGCAATTGGCCATGGAAATGATCGGCCGCGAAGGGGCTGGGGTGCTGGTCTATCTGCCCCAAGAGGGACGAGGTATCGGTTTGGTGGAGAAGATCAAAGCTTACAACCTCCAGGACAAAGGGCTGGATACGGTGGAGGCCAATCTGGCCCTGGGGCACCAGGCCGACTGCCGCGACTATGGGGTCGGCATCCAGGTACTGAAGGACCTGGGACTTTCCAAGGTCCGCCTTTTGACCAACAATCCGAAGAAGACGGACGCCTTCATCTATGGCGGTTTCGACCTGGAGGTGGTCGACCAGGTCCCCATCGTGGGGCCCATCCACGAACACAACCTCCGTTACATCGCCACGAAACGGGATAAGCTGGGACACACCCTGCCGAAGGACATCTGATGCGGGGACTGGCGAGTGGGCAGCTTGGGGCGGGGGCTGTTGGCGGGTGCATGCATACCCTTCCGAAGGACCATTTGGCCTGACCGCATCGGGCGGCCCGCCATTGGCTAGAACAAGTGCCGCTGCGGACGGGTCCCAGATGGCGGCGGCCCGATGAGTTTGTCAGGCGGCTTGCGCAAGAAAAAATTTTTTCGTTCTTTCGACGCAACTCCTTGCCAAACGCTTGCCCCGGCTGCAAGATTCCGCTACAATCCGGTTCAACTCGTTTGGGCGGCCTGTTGTTTGGGCGGCCTGTTGTTGGGCGTTCGCCTGGATCAGGACCGGGGGCTTCGGGCGACCTGTTCAATCACAGGCGGGTTCGATGCGGCTGGAATGGTCCGGAATCCGGTGATTTCCAACCACGTCGAAAGGATGGACCTGTCTTGCAGCATGGAAACGCAATAGGAAGCACCGTCTTGCTCGCAGCACCGTCTTGTTGGCCAGTGCTTTGTCTGGTGGAACGGAGTCCTTGCCGGTTCCCTGCGATCAGTGGACGGAACGAGCCCTTCTTGCTCTTCGCGCGATCGGCGGGGGCGACCAGCCGGTACCCTGGTGCTTCGCCGGGTAGGCTGGCCGGAGCAGGCCACTGGGGACGAGGGGCTGGAGCGAGCGACTCTGCGAACACCGCGCAAGGAGTCGGTATCGCCAGAGATGATACACGTGGGCCGGGCGATTTGTCCGGAACTCCAGGACGGGAGGCCTAAACCGCACGGACAACGATCCCTTTCGTGGTGTTCATCGAGGGTGGGAGCACGAGTCGCGGGGCTCGGCTTCCACCCCGTTTTGTTTTCCGGGACGGGTAAGAGCGTGTTGGGATTGTGGCGCCCAGGATCTGACTCCCAGCGTCGGGAGGCGGGAAAACGTCGCGCTTCCCGCAGGCTCCCGGTGTCCTTACCCCCGACTTTGGGGAAAGAAAGGTAGGACGGACATTCTGGCCCGTCAATCATGGCCTCGGCCTCCGGCTTCGGCTGGTGCGGGAAAACTCAGATTCTGTGACATCTACGATCCCCAGGCTATTGCCTGTTTTGTCCCACTTGTGACGGACAGGAATGTTCATCCTGCCCTGCCGGTTTGCAACGCTGGGGTTTAGGCAAGGGCGCTTGTACCGCCAGCACCCGTGGGGTACGCTAGCCGTGTGCCATGGGGTGATCACCGTTGGTGGAAAAGGGGAGTGAATCATGGGACGAGGGCTGGGTGTACTGGTGGTTTTGCTACTGTGCGGGACGATCTCCTGCCGTCGCCCGGAACCGGAGACCGGCAAGCAAGCCCCTAGCGTGCCGCCGCAGGCGACACTAGCAGATCGATCTCAGCAGCCCACGGGGCAGGAGCCCCGCGCAGCCGCGGGGGAGGCAGCGTTGCTCCCGTGGCTGGAAGAAGTGGGCGCGGGTTACAAGACGGAAAGCTCGGGCCGGATCATCTTGATCGACTTGAGTCGGCCGCCAGAAAGCGAAACGCCAGCGGTCGAGGAAGGGCATCTCCGTGCCATCGGGTCGCTCGAGGGGTTACGGAGCTTGAAGCTCACCGGACAGCCGATCACGGACAGCAGCCTGGACCATCTCCGCGGGCTGTCACGTCTAAAGGCTTTGGGGTTGGATGATACTTCAGTGGGCGACGCGGGGCTGGAGAAGCTAGCAGCACTGGCCAGACTGGAGGAGCTGTTCCTGACGCGCACCGCGGTGACGGACGCCGGCCTCCGCTGGTTGGCCAAATTGCCACGGCTGAGGCGATTGCGCCTGCGCGGCACAGCGGTCACAGACGTCGGCCTGGCAGCACTGGCCGAGATCCCCACGCTGGAAGACATCGATTTGAGCGAAACGGGGGTGGGCGATACGGGCATGGAGGCTTTGGCCCGGCTCCCTCGGCTGGCGCGCCTCAATCTGTGGACCACGAAGGTGACTGACCAAGGGTTGTCACACCTGTCACGGATCACCTCGCTGGTTTGGCTCAACCTGGACAACACGCTTGTGAGCGACGCTGGATTGCCGCACCTTGCTTCCCTGAAGGGGCTTCGCTTCTTGCATTTGGGCCGTACCCGGATTACTGATGCCGGGGTTGAGGCGCTGGTGGTCCTGCGCGAACTGGGCGAACTCCACGTGACCAACACGGCTGTCACACAGACCGGTGTCGAGAAGCTGCAGAAAGGGTTGCCGGACACGAAGATCCACTTTGGTGCAACAGGACCGCCTCGGGCTTCATGAGAGGAGCAGAGGGGGGACGCCGGGGGTTCTGTCGAGACGATCTTCATGCACAATCGCGCCATCAAGATCGAACCGGATGACGACCTGATCGTTGCCCTGGTCGACCTGGCTGCCGGCACCAGCGTCCCATGCGGGGGTCGAAGCTATGTGCTTCGAGAAGACGTCCCGGCCAAGCACAAGTTCACTGCCCGGGATCTGGCTGCCGGCCAAACGGTGCGGATGTACGGCGTGGTGGTGGGACGGACGCGGCATACCATCCTGACCGGGCAACGGATCACCGTCGAGAATCTGGCCGACGCCGTTCAGCAACCCCGGCTGGACCGCTACGGTCGGTCGTGGCAGAGGCCGGACGTGAGCCGGTGGGCGGAGTGTACGTTCCTGGGCTATCGGCGCGAGGACGGGCGGGTGGGGACCGCCAACTACTGGATCGTCGCGCCGCTGGTGTTTTGCGAAAACCGCAACGTTTTGGTCCTGCGCGACGCGTTGCGCGAGGAACTGGGCTATGGCCGGCCGCATCGGTACCGCCCGTGGGTGCGCCGGCTGATCCAGGCTTGGCGCGACGGACAACGCCTTGACCAGATCCCCCCGATCCAGGCCGAACCGAAACGAGCCGCGCCGAGCGGCCAGCGAGTTTTCCCCCACGTCGACGGCATCAAATTCCTGCCCCACGGCAGCGGCTGCGGTGAAACGTACGCCGATACCGACACCTTCTGCGAGCTGCTGGCCCAGTACATCACCCATCCCAATGTGGCCGGGGCCACGGTCCTCAGCCTCGGATGCCAAAAGGCCCAAATCCAGCGGCTGGAAGAGGCCATCCATCGTTGGGCGCCGCGTTTCAACCGCCCGCTTTACGTGTTCGAACAGCAGCGGCTGGGCACCGAATCGACGCTGCTGGAGCAGGCCATCCGTGGGACGTTGGCCGGGCTGGCCCAGGCGGATGGGGCCCGCCGCGAGCCGGTTCCGTTGAGCCACCTGGTCCTGGGCACCGAATGCGGCGGCTCCGATGGCCTCTCCGGACTGACGGCCAACCCGGCCATCGGCCACTGCGCCGACCTGCTCGTGGCCCTGGGCGGCTCGGTCATCCTCAGCGAATTCCCGGAGCTTTCCAGCGTCCAGCAGGATCTGATCGAGCGCTGCCAGCGGCAAGAGTCGGCCCAACGGTTCCTCGAATTGATGCGCCGATACGAAGCGCGACTGGCCGCCAGCGGAACCGGGTTCCATTCGAATCCCTCTCCCGGCAATATCGCCGACGGCCTGGTCACCGAGGCCATGAAGGCAGCCGGGGCCGCCCGAAAGGGTGGCACATCCCCGGTCGTAGATGTGTTGGATTACCCCGAACCGGTCCGCCGCCCGGGGCTGAACCTGCTATGCACGCCCGGCGGAGACGTGGAGTCGACGACCGCCCTGGCCGGCAGCGGGGCCACCGTCATCGCCTTCTCCACCGGCTTGGGCACACCTACCGGAAATCCTGTCACCCCGGTACTGAAAATCGCCTCGAATTCGACGTTGGCCCGCACCATGCCCGATATCATCGATCTTGACGCCGGCCCGATCCTCAGCGGCCAAGCCACCGTCGAAGGGGTCGGCCAACAGCTCTTGGAACTGGTCATCCGCACGGCCAGTGGCCACTACCAGCCCAAAGCGGTTCTTCTGGAGCAGGACGACTTTATGCCCTGGAAGCGGGACGTATCGCTGTAGTTGCGGAATCAATGTACACCTGTATTTCCAAAGGTGTCAATCGAGACGCAC
>DQVB01000577.1 GCA_015661985.1 Planctomycetota bacterium
GGCTCGGGAGGCTCGACCAGCGGAGTCTCGGCTCGGGCCAGTCTAGCTGCGCGCGGGCCGGGCTTCAACGCTGGTACGTACCCACCAGCTGTCCGGTACCCAATACGTGCCCCTCCATCGCCTGCCGCAGTTCAGCCTTGCTCGCCCCCGGTTTGAGGTCCAGCTTGGCGTCCAGGGCATAGAGCTTGAAGAAGTAGCGATGCTTTCCGCTACCCGCTGGCGGCGCCGGGCCGCGGTAGCCGATGTTGTCGCTGGACCACGAATTGACGCCCTGCATCGCTCCCGCCGGTTTGTCGAGCTGCTGCTGTCGCGGGATGCCCTCGGCAAGCTCCGTGGTATCGGCGGGGATCTTGTAGATCACCCAGTGGACCCACGGTTCCGGGGCTGGCCGCGAAGGGCTGGGCGCGTCGGGGTCGTCACAGATGAGGGCCAACTCCTCGGTACCCTCGGGCAAGTTGGACCAGGCCAGCGGCGGAGACAGGTCATCCCCGTCCTCAGTGTACTTGGCGGGGATGGGCTGGCCGTCGGCAAAGGCCGTGCTGGTGAGCTGGATCGCCGACCCGGGTTCCTCTGCCACTTCTTCGCCCACTCCCGCAGACGGCTCGGGCCGAACGGTATCCGGTCGGCATCCGCAGAGAGCAAACACCACCGGGGCCACGAAGACCGTCCCCCAGCCACACCGTGAGAGAAACATGCTCATCGTTGGTCCTCCTGAAAAGTCGCTGTTCACCGATTGGCAAGGCTCATAGGGCCGGATAAGCAGCAAACCGCCTGGTTCCCGGCCCGGCGTCCTCGCACCAGCTGCTGAACACGGCCAACGCTACGAATCGAAGAGGATCTCTGCAGCCGGTACGGGGTTTCTCCTACCCGACCACTCTATCCTTTCACCACGGCCACCGGACGGAGGCGGGCCACCCTGGACGCCAGCCCGGCCCGATGCACCACGTCCACCACCACGCTGACGTCTTTGTAGGCGTCAGGTTGTTCTTCGGCCAGGCCTTTCCAGCTGCGGCAGCGAGCGATGACGCCCTGAGCGGCCAACTCGTGGTCGATGCGCCGCCCCTTGGCCTTCTTGACAGCCGCGCTACGGCTGAGCACTCGGCCGGCTCCGTGGCACGTGGTGCCGAAGGTGCGCTGCATGGAAGCTGGCTGGCCCACCAGGACCCAGCTGCTGCGGCCCATGTCCCCGGGAATAATCACCGGTTGGCCGATCTGGCGGTATCGTGGAGGGACCTCCAGATGACCGGCCGGGAAGGACCGTGTGGCCCCCTTGCGGTGCACGCAGACGGTTTTGCGCACGCCCTGGACTTCGTGCTCCTCGATCTTGGCGATGTTGTGGGCCACGTCGTACACCAGGTTCATCTTCAGCGATTCCCAGCTGCGGCCGAATACCTGGGCGAACACTTCGCGCGTCTGCCACATGAGCAGCTGGCGGTTGGCCCAGGCGAAGTTGGCCGCCGCGCGCATGGCCGCCAGATAGGCTTGGCCTTCGGGGCTGTCGACCGGCGCGCAAGCCAATTGGCGGTCAGGCAACTGGATACCGTACTTGGCCGGCACAGTGCGGAAGAGCCGCAAATAGTCGTCGCAGACCTGGTAGCCCAGCCCCCGGGAGCCGGAGTGGATCATCACACACAGGGTGTCCGGAGCCAGGCCCATGAGGTCGGCCGCTTTCTGGTCGAAGATCTCCTCGACCACCTGGATCTCCAGAAAGTGGTTACCCGATCCGAGCGTACCGCACTGGTCGTTGCCCCGCGTCTTGGCCCGCTGACTAACCCGCTGCGGATCGGCCCCCTCCATCGAGCCGCCCGCTTCGGTATGCTCCAGATCGCCGGGGGTGGCCAGCCCCTTCGTTTCCAGGTACCGCGCCCCCTCGGCCAACAGCCGGTCCAGAGCCTTGCCGCCAAACTGGTACGCCCCGCCCCGTCCGACGCCGGCAGGGATTTGCTGGAATAGCGCCCCGATGAGCTCCTCGATGCGGCCTTGTACCTCTGAGTAGCGCAGGTCGGTGCGGATGAGTCGCACGCCACAGTTGATATCGTATCCCACACCTCCTGGCGATATCACTCCACCTTGATCGGGGTCTGTGGCGCAGACTCCACCAATACAGAAACCATACCCCCAATGGATGTCGGGCATAGCCAGGCTGGCTTCCTGGATGCCCGGCAAGAAGGCCACGTTGGCCACCTGCTCGGGAGCCTGGTCGGCGCGGATCTGCGGCAGCAGCCGCTCGTCGGCAAAGATCCGCCCCTCGACCCGCATCCCCGGCTTGTATTGCTTGGGCACCCGCCAACAACACTCGTCGATCTGTTCCAACGGTCCGCTGAATCCTTCCTGCGACATGGTAGCCTCCTTCGCTGCGTTGACCTCTGCGGTTTCCTGGTCAGCCGCCCGGCCGTGGGGCCGTTGGCCCTTCCAAGGCCGGAAACGTCCGCAGCCGAACGGCCCTGACAGCCCCTGTGGGAATTGTACGCATCTTCTACAGATCGAGGATCACCTCGGCCAGCCACCCGTCGTCGGTCCGCTCGACTTTCAGTCCGTGGTATGTGACGGCTTTGACCTCCATATCCAGCTCGTGCCGCCGGGGGTCCAGTGGTTCGCCGTGGGCCGTCGCCTTAAGCGCAAACCCTTCGACTTGGACCTCGAACTCGCGCAGCAGCACGCGCTCGGTGTCGAACGTAAACAGCAGTTCGGCCAACCAGTCGAACAACAGATCATCGTAGCTGCTCGCCGTTGCGGCAAAGGCCATCGATTGTGCGCAGCGGACGGTGGCCAAGTCGGCCACCAGCAGCGAGAAGAGACCCTGGCCGGCGTCGGCAAACAACTGGTTCAGGTCCGGGGCCCGCACCCGCAATCCGACGTCGGCCGTGTGGTCAAACGTCTCGTACATCGCTTTCGGCTCCGTGCGCAAGGAGGGAACCTCACCGCCCGGTGCGCAACCGCTCCGGCCACCAAGCCAAGCAGAGAGCCCGGCAACTGGGACAGTAAAACCACCCAGCATACCGTCTGGCGGCACAAGCGGCTACCCGGCCGCAGGGGCCCGCTCAGCAGACCGGCCATCGTTGTTGTCGATCGAGCGGGTGCCTCCGATCGAATCGACCGACGCTTCCATGCACCGCTCGCTGGTGGCCGGTGTGCCCGGTGCGGCGGCATAGACCGCGCGGGGCGCGAGCCGCCGGGTGTTGCCCTGTTGGTCGGAGGCCTGGGGGCGAGTCTGGATCACCAGACCTCGCTGGTCGTAGGTAGTTTCCCTGCGCTTGCCGAACCGGCCGTAGCTCGGTCTCTCCGAGACGGGAAGGCGCGGTAGTTTCCCTGCGATTGCCGAACCGGCCGTAGCTGGGTCTCTCCGAGACGGGAAGGCGCGGTAGTCTCCCTGCGCTTGCCGAACCGGCCGTAGCTGGGTCTCTCCGAGACGGGAAGGCGCGGTGGTTTCCCTGCGCTTGCCGAACCGGCCGTAGCTCCGTCTCTCCGAGACGGGAAGGCGCGGTAGTTTCCCTGCGCTTGCCGAACCGGCCGTAGCTCCGTCTCTCCGAGACGGGA